>NZ_JBFRFE010000309.1:0-4972 GCF_052114665.1 Stenotrophomonas sp. 2YAF22
GTGCAGCACCTCCCAGCCCTGCGGTGCCGAGGCCACCAGCGCGACATGGTCGAAGCTCGGCGCGCCTTGTTTTCCGGTCGCATCGTTGATGGCCGCGCTCAGGCCGCCATGGCCGGCGGTGACGAACAGCAGGTCGCCGTCGCGGACGTCGACGCCCATCGCCATGGCTGGCCACAGGGCAGGCAGCAGCAGGCCGATCAGGAGCAGGAGGCGGCGCATGGGCATCTCGGACAGGCGGAAGACCGCGATTGTAGGCGGCAGGGTAGGATGGCGCGACCGAACCGGAATCAGGACGATCCCATGAAGCCCCGCCGTTCCCTTGTGCTGCTGGCACCTGCCCTTGGCCTTGTGCTGTCCGCCTGCACGCCCGCGCCGCAGCCCGCGCCGGCTGAAGCCCAGGCTCCTGCAGAGGCACCTGCCAGCACAGCGACGACGGTGGAGCCGGCGCCCGCGCCCGCAGTGGCGACCGCAGCGTGCCCCCATCCCGGGTTCGATACCTTCCTGAAGCACTTCGGCAACGAGATCACCCTGCAGGAAAAGGCCACGGCCGATCCGCTGCTGGACAGCTACGTTGACGCTGGCGCCGAGCCTGAGCCGCGCACGGTGCAACGCCCGCTGGCATTGGCCGATGTCGAATGGCCGGTGATGCCTGATCCGGCCGGGCTGGCCGGGCAGGGCCGGCAGATGCAGGTGACGGCCGTGGCCGACGGGCAGATGCAGGTGCAGATCCGAACGCCCGACAGCAGCGACCAGCAGACCTATACCTTCGCGCAGACGCCGTGCTGGACACTGGTCAAGCGCGAAGACGAGTCGATCTGAGGCCAGATCGGGACAGGCGCGGGCCGTCGGTGGCTGCTAGGCTCCAAGCACGTTCAAGGCACGGAGACGCCGATGCAGGCCCGCAGGATGCGCACCACCACCGTTACCCTGGTCATCGCCACGCTGACGATCGCGCTTACTTTCCCAGCGCCGCCGCCGAACAGACGGCACGCATTGCTCTGGGCGAGCGCGTTGAGGTGTTGCAGGGCGCCACGGCGAGCGAGCCGGCCACGCGCTTCCGCCAGGCCGAAGCGCTGCAGGCACAGTGCCTGCGCCACCATGCGTATCTGCATCTGCAGGCTGCCCGCAACGCACGCGATCATCGCCCGGCGCAGGCGCTGGACCAGGTGATGGGTCTGTGCAGCCGTATCGCCCGCGCGGGCAGGGCCGCCCTGCGTGAGGCACCGGCGGATGCACCCTGGTTGGCGTCCTACCGGTTCCTGCGCGACCGCGCGGTGCAGGAAGGTGCGGCGCCGGCCAATGCGCAGCTGGATGATGCCGTGGATACGCTGGCCGACCCGGCGCTGGATACCTTCGCGCGCCTGCATCGGCAGATCTTCCACAGCGCCGCATTTCCGCGCGTCGAGGGGGCTGGCCGCAGCTGGGATACCGGCGCCGACAAGCAGGCGCTGGCCCAGCACTCCGACCGTACGCTGCGTGAGGCCGGCTGGAAGGGATACTGGCAGGGCCTGCAATCGCGCCGCGAGCCGATGGCTTCGGTGCTGCTGGGCCTGGTGCAAGTGAATGACGCCGCCGCGCGCCTGCAGGGAGATGGCTCGGCCACCGCGCGTGGCTACCGTCGCATGGGCATGGATACGGCGACCGTCGACGCTACGCTGGCGGCGATCGAGCGTCACGCGGCAGACCGTCGTGCCTACCAGGACATGCTGCTGCAGCATGCTGGGCGCAGCGGCATCACGTCGCCGCAGGTCTGGGATACCACCGTGCCGGATGCCGGCTATACGCCATCGGTGCTGACGCTTGAGCAGCTGCGCGATACCGCCGCCGATGCCATGCAGCACCTGGGGCCGGAGTATGTCGCCGAGCTGCGCGCGCTGCTGGACCCTGCGCACAAGCGCATGGACCTGGCCACCGTGCTGGGCAGTCGCAGCCACGACGCGTTCCAGGTGGTTGCTCCGGACATGCCGTCGCTGTTGTTCGTGGGGCTGCGCAGCGGGGATCTGGAGAGCGACGTGGAGATCGCCCATGAAGCCGGGCACGCCGTGCACGGGCAATGGATGCAACGTGGCCATGCCTCGCCGTTGCAGCGCAATGGCAGTGCGTGGCTGACCGAAGCCTTTGCCATCTACAACGAACTGCGCTTCCGTGACCAGCTGTACCAGCAGGCACAGGATCCTCGCGCCAAGGCGTACTACCTGAAATCGCTGCTGGATGACATGGTGATGCAGCTGTTCACCTCCTCCGAGGAAGCGCAGCTGGAGCAGTCGATCTACCAGGGCGTGGCTGGCAACACCCTGGGCACCGCCGACGATCTTGATGCGCTCACCGGCCAGGTGCTGGCGCGCTATGGCCAGCAGCCGCAACGCTACCCGCAGCTGCGCAGCAACTGGATCAGCAAGCGCCTGATGTACGAGGACCCGCAGTACATGGTCAACTATCTCTACGCCGGTCTGCTGGCGGTGCAGCTGTATGTGCAGGACCAGCAGGACCCGGAGGGTTTCCGCCAGCGCTATCTGACCGTGCTGGGCGAGGGCTTTGACCGCGCACCGCAGGAGCAGGTGGCACAGTTGCTGGGACATGTACCGGACTGGCCGGCACTGGTCGACGCGGACCTGCAGGTGTTCGCGCAGAACGCTGCCCGGCTGCAGGCGTTGTATACGCAGATCGAGGCAGGGCAGGGCACATGAGCCGGGTGCCGCAGGCGCGCGTTGCCAGGCAGTGGGCGTGGCTTGTGCTACTGCTCTGCCTGTTGCCGTTGCTGTCGCTGGCGGCAGCCCCGATTCCTGCACTGGACGACCCGGTAGTGGACACCGCCAATGCGCTGTCCCCCAGTACCCACGCCACGCTGCGCGAGCAGGCATTGCAGCTGCAGGCACGCAAGGGCGCGCAACTGCAGGTGCTGGTGGTGCCCAGCGTTGGCGAGGAAGGTATCGAAGCCTATGCGCAGCGGGTCTTCGACCAATGGCAGCTGGGCCGCGCTGGCGTCGATGATGGCGTGTTGCTGCTGGTGGCGGTGCAGGATCGGCGCGTCCGCATCCAGACCGGTTATGGCCTGGAAGGCACCATTCCTGATGCGTATGCCGCGCGCATCATCGACAAGGCGATCGTGCCGCGGCTGCGCGAGGGAGACCTGGACCAGGGGGTGCTGGATGGCACCGCGGTGCTGGTGGCGCTGGTCGATGGCGAGCAACTGCCGCCTTGGGAAGATTCCTTGGCACGCAACGTGTTGCCGCCGGATTGGCGCACGGGGGATTCGGTCGTCGCGCTGACGTTGCTGGCGGGCTTTCTGGCGGGTTTGTGGCGATCGCCACCGCGTCTGCTGGCGACCAGGACCGAAGCCGGGTTCACCGGTAACCGCCGCGAGCGGCGGCGCAAGGCACTGGCAGCCAATGCGGCGGTGCCCAGGTCAACGTGGCCGACATTGCCTGCCTGGGGCAGGCCGCTGCTGGTGACGGCGGTGATCGCCGGGGGAGGGCTTTCTGCGTCGCTGCTGCTGCCGCGCCATGTGCTGCCGGCGTTGTTCTTCGTGCTGCTGCCCGCCGTCCCGGTGGCAACCCTGCTGGGCTGGTGCTGGCGTCGCAGCGGCGGCGTTCGCATCGTGCTGTACGGCATGCTGGCCGTCAGCACCGGCTTCTTCGCGGTGATGCTGGTGCGCGGCCAGTTGCCGCCCAGCCTTGCGCTGCACACGCTGCTGAACCTGGCGGTCGGCATCGCCGCCATGCTGGTGTTCTTCCTGGTGCAGGCCGGTCGCGCGCGCTGGCGGAAGAACCGCAACAGCTTCGCCATCCGCCTGGTGGTGCTGGTGCTGCTGACCGGTGGCTATGCGCTGGGCGCGCTGCTGGCCATCGACCGTGCCGGCGACGAGAACGCCCGCGTGCTGGCGACGATCGTGTCCAGCATGGGCACGCTGTTCCTGTACTTCATCTGGGTGTTCACTCTGCTGCCCGGCGAAAAGGCCCGCGGCGGCCGGGGGGCGTCCACAGGCTATCGTTCCTCGTCCAGCACCTCGTCTTCCAGTTCGTCCTCGAGCAGTTCCAGCGACTGGTCCGGTGGTGGTGGCCGCAGCGGAGGCGGTGGCGCCTCGGGCAGCTGGTAACTCAGGCCGCCTGCACCCGCCAGCCCAGCGCGGCATCGTGCAGTTCGCCGCTGCCGCTCACATCGGCCACCTGCAGCTGCAGCCCCTGCGCGTTGGGCAGGTCCTTCTGCTCGGGGAACCAACGGCGATCGGCAGCGACCACGATCAACAGGCCCTCGTCATCGCCCATCGGGGCGAACTGGGGCGACGGCGGGCTGATGGGCTGCAGGCCGAAGCGCTGGCTGGCTTGTTCGCGCACAGCATCGACATCATGGCTGGGCAGGCCAACCTCGCTCAGGCAGGTCAGTTCGCTGCCATGGAAGGCGCCACTGCGGTCGCTGGCCGGCAAGCGCCTACGGCCGATCAGTTCCAGGATCAGGCCATCGGGTCCGGTGAAATACACCGACTGCGACTGCCAGCTGCTTTCCAGTGCGAAGTAGTCCAGCCCTTCCGGATTGCATTGCAACGGCGTGCGTGCACGCAGCCAGCTCATGGCGTCGGCGAAGCGGTTGTCCGGCACATTGAAGGCCAGGTGCACGCCGCCTACCGGACGGCCATTCGCTGGTTGCAGCTGGATCGTGCTCCAGCCAATGCGGACCTGGTCGCCGGCCACCTCCAGCTGCAGCACGTCGCGGAAGTACGCGGCGACGCTGGCAACATCGGATACCGGCAGAGAAAGATGCAGCAGGCGCATGATCGATCCTCCGTGGAGCGCTAGGAGCAGTGTAGTCCCGTGCACCTTTGCGCCGCGTCATCACCTCTGCAACGAATCGTTACTGCCAGCCCTGGCATCGAGCCGTGCTCGACTGTCTTCAGCGCAAGGATTCCGCGAAGAAGCGCACCGCGTCTTCCACCACCACCGCATGCGTCTGCTCCTTCGGTACCGCAGTCATGCAC
>NZ_JBFRFE010000310.1:0-4947 GCF_052114665.1 Stenotrophomonas sp. 2YAF22
CTGCCCGGGCCTGCTCATGCTCGGCACTGGCATCGTCGCGGTGCTGCTGGCTGACCGCCTGTGCGGCCGCCAATGCCTGCAGCCGCTGTGACTGCACCCGGCTGCGACCCAGTGCCGCCTCGCTGCGCTGCAGGGCAGCCAGCGCCGAATCGACGTCGGCGCGGAACGCCGCCGGGTCGATCTGGAACAGAGGCTCTCCGGCATGCACCTCCGCGCCCTGCTCGAACATCCGGCGCTGCACGATGCCGCCGACCTGCGCACGGATCTGCGCGGTGCGCACCGCCGCCACCCGACCGGGTAGTTCATCATCGCGCTGCACCACCTGCGGGCCAACGGTGACCACGCTGACACGCGGCACGGCTTCGACGGTGGGTTCGGGGCGGGAGCAGGCCGTCATGGCCAAGGCGAAGGCCGCGACCAGCGCGACCGGAGTCCTGAAGGTTCTCATTGCTGTGCACAGTGCCGCAGACGCGRCTGAGGAATCATGAAGCGCGCAGTGTGCGTGGCGATGATGGGGTTTCGATGGAGGAACTGTGGAGATACGATGGAGGACAAGCACCTTCCGGCCTCGCCTTGCCATGCATGCCTCCCCTGCCCTCGCGGCGCTGGTCCTGATCGTCGAGGACGAAGTCGAGATCGCCGACATCCTTGCCGCCTACCTTGAACGCGAGGGCCTGCGCACCCTGCGTGCGGCCGATGGCCAGATCGCCCTGGACATGCATCGCAGCATGCGCCCGGACCTTGTGCTGCTGGACGTGCAGCTGCCGCGACTGGATGGCTGGAGCGTGCTGACCCAGCTGCGCCAGCGCGGCGAAACGCCGGTGATCATGCTGACCGCGCTGGACCAGGATCTGGACAAGCTGACCGCATTGCGGATGGGTGCCGATGACTATGTGGTCAAGCCGTTCAACCCGGCAGAAGTGGCGGCGCGCGTGCGTGCAGTACTGCGGCGTACGCTGCGCAGCCCGCGGGCGGATGCCCCCAGCGCCCTGCGCGTGGGCCCGCTGCTGATCGACACCGCCACCCACGCGGTGCATGTGGAGGGCGACGGCTACAGCCACGAGCTGCTGCTCACCCTCACCGAGTTCAAGCTGCTGCATTGCATGGCATTGGCCCCGTCACGGATCTTCAGCCGCAGCGAGCTGATGCACGAATGCCTGCCGGAAAGCGAAGCGCTGGAGCGCACCGTGGACAGCCATGTCAGCAAGCTGCGGCGCAAGCTGGACGAAGTGGGCCTCACCCAGATTCCGGCCAGCGTGCGCGGTGTCGGCTACCGCCTGATGGCCGACCGCTGATGCGTCGCTCCGGGCTCAGCCGGCACATCATCGTGTCGATGTCGCTGATGGTCGTTGGCGTCATCGTGATGGTGATCCTCTCTTCGTGGCTGCTGTACGCCGTACTGATCGAGTTCTTCCCGGCCAGCGCCGAAGAACCTGAAGGATGGCTGCCAAGCGGACCGGAGCTGGCCTGGATGGTCGGGGTGATCCTGACCGGGCTGGCGCTGGCGATCGCCGCCTCGTTCCGACTGGCCCACCGCATCCTGTCGCCGCTCAATTCACTGGTGGACAGCGTGCGCGCACTTGCTGGCGGCGATCTCGGCGCGCGCGCCACGGCCGAGGCCAATTCCCCGGGAGAGGTCGCAGCGCTGGTGGACGATTTCAACGCGATGGCCCGCCGCCTGCAGCATATGGAAAGCGAACGGGTGATGTGGCACGCGGCCATCGCCCATGAACTGCGCACGCCGGTGACGATCCTGCGCGGCCGCCTGCAGGGCCTGGCCGAAGGCGTGTTCCAGCCCGATGAGTCGCAGTTCCGCAGCCTGCTGGCGCAGGTCGAGGGCCTGTCACGGCTGATCGAGGACCTGCGGGTGCTGAGCCTGGCCGACAACGCCCGTCTCGATGTGCGCCGCGCCCGCACCGACGTGGTCGCCGAGGTGCATTCGGTGATGACCCTGGTCGACCCCGCCTTCCGCAGTGCCGGCTTCGTGCTGGAGCTGGAAACCAGCCGCGAGGAGCACCCCGCCCATTGCGACCCGACGCGGTTGCGGCAGGCGCTGCTGGCCTTGCTGGAAAACGCGCGCCGCTATGCCAACCCTGGCAAGGTACGCATCGCCGTGCATGACACCGTGGCCCATGTGCAGGTGGCGATTGAAGACGAAGGCCCGGGCATCGACCCGGCCCTGCATGCGGACATCTTCAATCCATTCATGCGCGGCGAYGGCTCACGATCGCGCCTGGGCGGTGGCAGTGGCCTCGGCCTGGCGGTGGTCAAGGCCATCGCCGATGCGCACGGCGGCCAGGTCTACTGCACCCCGGGCACCAGCGGCGGCAGTCGTTTCATCATCGAGCTGCCGCGCCAGTAGGCGGCACTGCGGCCGCCTGCTCACGCACGCGCGCACCCAGCGCAGCGAGATTGCGGTCGATGTCATCCAGCTCGCGCTGCTGTGATGACGGCAACTGCGCGCGCAGCTGCACGCGCAGTGCCTGCCAAGCGGGTACCGCCTGTACGCTGGCAGCGGCCGCTGCCCGTGCCACCTCCGCCTGCTCGTCCGCCTGCGGCAGGCCGTAGCCAGCGTCGGCCAGCAACTGGCCCGGCCGCAACCACTGCCCGCTCTGCTCCAGCAATGCACGCAGCGAATGGGTGGCACTGCTGTCCGGGTCGGCCAGCAACTGTCGCTTGAGCGCATCGCGTGCACGCAGCTCCGCGCGCCGCTGCGCCGCCTGTTCCAACAACAGCAGACCGGCGCTGGCACGCACATCACCGCGCAGCAACCATGGCGCGCGCTGTTGCGCCGGCAGCGCCAGCCAGGCGCGCACGTCACGCGCCGGCAGCGCCATCTGCGCGGCGGCGACTGCGAACAACTGCTGGTAGTGATCACGCGCAGAAGCAAAGTAATAGCCCTGCGCCTGGGCCTGCGCAGGATCGGCCAGCACCTGCTCATCCAGCGCATGCAGGCGCGCCAACCGTCGCCGCAGCCCGCGCGGGCTCAGCTGTGCCAGCCCGGCTTCGCCCAGGCGCGGAACACCGGCCTGCAGCAGCTTCGCCGTCTCCACCGCGCAGTTGTTGCTGACGAAGTAATAGCGACCGTCATAGCTCCAGTGCACCTGGGCGGTGCGCTCCAGCAGGCTGGCGATCTCGCTGCGGTCCAGCTGCAGCGGCAGCGAGGCCAGTCCGCGCAGTTCGACCTTGGTGTATTCGTCCACCACCTGCTGCAGCGGCAACACGAACAGGCGCGAAGGATAACCACCGGTCAGCCCGCGCCAGTTGGAGATCTGAACATCGCCGACGAAGGCGCGGAAGGACAGCACCCGATGATGCTCCAGGTCCAGCCTGCAGTCCGGCCCCGGCGCGCGGCCGGGACGGCAGATCACCAGCCGCAGCATGCTGTGGCCCCAGCGGCTCATCGGCTGCGCACTGCCTTCGGCGAACAGGTAGTCCACGGCATACACCCGCGCCGGGTCCAGTGCGAGCAGCGATGCAGCGCCCTCTTCCGCATCGGCCTGCAGCAGCGGAACGGTGCCCGCACAGTGCGGCGCGGGCAGCGAGGGCGGCGTACCGAAATGCGCCTGGTACCACTGCGCCAGGGCCGGACGACGGCAGGCGAACTCTGCATCGAGCACGAAGTGTTCGGCGTTCACCGCCAGGTACTCGGCCGGGTCGGTCAGTTCGTAGGCATCGGGACTGCGGTCGCGGAAGGCGTTGTCACCGCGACCCAGATGCCAGGGCTTGCGCTGCCAACCTGCAAGGTCACGCCAACGGGCGCTGCGTGACCAGTGCGCCCCCGTGCGGTCGGCAACATGGGTCAGTTCGTGCACCAGCGCACTGCGCCGTGCGCGTCGGGCACCGGCCACATCATCATCAAGCAGATCGCGGCGCAGCGCGATGCCCCCGGCGAAGGCACGGCCATGCACGTTGGCGGGCAGGTCGTCACGCCAGCCGACCTGCACCTGCGCGGGCAAGGCACGCAGCAGGCCGTCGGGCAGCAACGACTGCACATCAGCCAGTGTCTGCATTGCTACCTGCTGCTGCGCCGGGCTCAGCCCGGCCGGGTCCAGCTGCAGGCGCTCAGCCGCATGCGTAGCGTGAGCTATCAGCAGTAGAGCCACGCCATGCGTGGCTGCGTTCCGAACAGATGTCATGAGGTTGCCGGCCAGCGGCCGGCACTACCCGGGCGCTGGATCAACGCGCCAGCAGGGCGCGAGCCAGCTGCAGATCGCTCTGCTGTCGTGCAGCTGCATCCTGCTCACGCAGGTGCACCAGCGCCGCCTGCAGGCGTGCGCCACGGATCTGGCCATCGCTGGCGACAAACGCCGCCGCATCATCGCGGGCAGCCAGCACCACCTTGTCATCGCCCGAGCTGCTGCCCGAGGAACCCGAAGAGGCGCCCGTCGCCGAACCGGCCGAGGTGCCGGCAAAACTCGAAGCGACGCCGGCCAGCGGCAGGGACAACAGGGCAAGCAGCAGGAACGGACGGATCATGGTCAGGGAGTTCATCGATTGGGTGGGTGGAGCGTAACGGCTGGGTGAAGACTTTGCCCGTGTCAAAGGTCGAACAATTTGCCGGGATTCAGCCGCCCTTCGGGATCGAACGCGCGCTTGACCGCCTTCATCAGCGCTATCTCGGCCGGTCCACGGGTGCTGTCCAGGTAGCCCTTCTTGACCAAGCCGATGCCGTGCTCGGCCGAAATGCTGCCATTGAAGCGCGCCAGAACCTGCGCCAGCAGCTTGGTGACATGCTCGCACTGGCTTACGAAGTCCGCATCGCTGGTGCCGTCCGGCTTGAGCACGTTGATGTGCAGGTTGCCGTCGCCGATGTGGCCGAACCAGACCACGTCGAAGTGCGGGTAAGCCTCGCCGATCAGCGCCTGGGTCTCGGCCAGGAACGCCGGCATCGACGAGATCCGCACCGAGACATCGTTCTTGTAGGGCTTGTAACGTGCCAGCGCC
>NZ_JBFRFE010000311.1:0-4932 GCF_052114665.1 Stenotrophomonas sp. 2YAF22
CCGTGTAAACGCCGCCTTTCTGCGCCACGTCCTCGCCAAACAACAACGCCTGCGGGTACTTGCCCAGCAGCTCCTGCAGCCCGTGGTTGATCTGTATCGCCAGATGCCGCGGCGGTTGCCCTTCGGGCAGCGAATCGGCGCCGCCATACAGCGCCTGCCGGGCCTCGATGGGCGCCACGCGCTCGGCCTCAGCCTGCACCGCTGCGGGCGTATAGGGTGCCAACGGCGTGATCACCTCCTGCAATGTCTGCAGCTTCGGCCGCGTGTCGGCATCGATGGCAGCGGCCATGCAGCGCGCGCGCAGGGTTTCATAGGCAGCCTCGACGCCCGCCGCATCCATCCAGCCCGATTCCAGCGCAATCTGCGCCGAGCGCAGCAGCGGGTCCTGCGCCTCGGCCGCACACAGTTCGGCCAACGCCCGCCATTCCACTTCGAAGTCGGTACCGGCGTGGCCCATCAACCGCGTGGTGCGCAGGTGCAGGAAGGTGGGCCGCCGCATGCGCCGGCAATGTTCGACCGCCGCCTGCACCTGTGCGTGTCCGGCCGCCAGGTCCAGGCCATCGGCAAAGAAATAGTCCAGGCCCGGTTGCCGGCTGAAGCGCTCTGCGATCCATCCTTCAGGGGTCTTCACCGAAATACCCAGGCCATTGTCCTCGCAGACGAACAGGATCGGCACCGGCAGCTTCTGATAGGCCGACCACATCGCGGTATTGAACGCAGTCTGCGCGGTGGCATGGTTGGCCGAAGCGTCGCCGAAGGAGCACATCACGATGCTGTCGGCGGGAATCGGCAGCGGCTGGCTCAGGCGCCTGCCACTCTCGATCGCCAGCGCGGTACCCACCGCCTTGGGCAGGTGCGAGGCGATGGTCGAGGTCTGCGGCAGCACCCACAGCGGCTTGCTGCCCCACACTTTGTGACGGCCGCCGCTGGCCGGATCATCGGCACTGGCGGCGAAGGACAGCGCGGCGTCGCGCACCGGATCCATGCCGGGCACCAGCCGCGCACGCTCGGCCATGAACGCGCCGGAACGGTAGTGCAGGAAGGCGGGGTCGGTGTGGCGGCAGGCGCGCGCAAGCAGCGCATTGCCTTCATGACCGGACGAGCCGATGGTGTAGAAGACCTTGTTCTGCACGCGCAGCACGCGCGCCATCAGGTCCAGCTGGCGACTGAGCAGCTGCGATTCGAACAGCTCGCCGAAGGCGGCGGCGGTGAGGGTGCTGCCCGGCAGGATCGGCGCATCCGGCGCCGGACGCGGCCGCGGGATGCCGCTCCAGGCGCGTACGGCCTCGAGGAAATTGACGTCACAGACCTCGGCGCGATTGAGACCGCGCATGCGTGCGGGAATGGGATCAGGAACCACAGCGAACATCGAACACCCTCCGTGTCGTTGTTGCAGACCGTAACGCCAAGGCTGCCCGACGCTTCCGCTGGTCGAGCACGCCCGACGCTGCAGGGGAATCAATCCGGTGCGTTGAACCGCGCGCGCACCTCGGCGGTCACCGCAGGCATGGGCACGAAGCGAGGCTGCGCTCGCACCCGCTGCAACCAGGCCCGCACCTGCGGGAATGGATCCAGTGCGATGCCACCGTCGGCGGCGACATCGGAATAGGCAAACAAGGCGATATCGGCGATACCGTAGTCATCGCCGGTGAACCACTGCGCCTGGCGCAGATGTTGCTCCATCACCGCCAGCGCGCTGGCAGCGCGCTCATGCAGGCGCGGCAGTTCAGCACGGCGTGGCGAGTCGGCCGGTGTCCAACCGCGGATGAAGCGTGCCACCGCCACGCAGGGTTCATGCGTGTACTGCTCGAAGAACATCCAGCTCAATGCCTGCGCACGCTGCCAACCGTCGGCGGGAAGATACGGCGTCCCCTCGGCCAGCCAGAACAGGATCGCATTGGACTCGGTCAGCACGCGGCCGTCGTCGCGCACGATCAACGGCACCTTGGCATTGGGGTTGAGGGCGAGAAATTCCGCTGTATGGGTCTGGCCGTGGGCGCTGTCCACCTCCACCCAGCGGTAGCGGCTGCCAAGCTGTTCCAGCAGCAGGCGCACCTTGTGGCAATTGCCCGAGACCGACATGCCATGCACCGTCAACGCAATGCGTTCTTCCACCATTGCCTGCTCCAGGGAGGTCCCGGCCTGCAGCCGGCTGTCCGCAGTCTGGCAAGCAGCTTGGCGATTGCCAAGCGCGGGTGCAGCATGGCGATTCGGTAGTGCCGGCCGCTGGCCGGCAACCTTGATGCAGCTGGATTTGTGCGATTGTCGGCCAGCGGCCGACACTACCGGGCAGCGCTCAGCTTGCGCGCTGCTGCCACTGCCCGCGCGATTGCCCCCAGATTTCCAGCGGCTTGCCTTCATAGGGCGGTGGCAACTGCCCCATGCGCAGCAGCGTACTGCCGAGCTTGCGTGCAACCACCTTCGAATTTTCGTTGTCTTCGGCGATGGTGTGGATCACCTCATCCCAGCCCAGCGTATCGAACGCCCAGTCGATGGCTGCGATCGCCGCCTCCGGTGCGTAGCCCTTGCCCCAGCTGGCCCGGCGGATGCTCCAGCCGACCTCGGTGCCGGGCCAGTCCTGCGGCTGCCACGGCCCCATGCGACCGATCCATTCACCGCTGGATTTCTCGATCACGCTGAACATCGAGAAGCCGAACAGCTGCCATGCGCCGGCCAGGCTGCAGAAGCTGCGCCATGCCACCGAGGGTGCCTGCACACCGCCCAGCGTGCGCATCACTTCCTCATCGGCGCAGAACGCCAGATAGGGAGCGTAGTCCTGCCGCTGCGGCGGACGCAGGATCAGGCGTTCGGTTTCGATGCGCAGGTCAAAGATGCTCATGGCGTCATGGTAGAGCCACGCCACGCGTGGATGAACCCCACCCATAAAAAAACAGGCCAGCAGAGGCTGGCCTGTTCGTTACCGATGTTGCCGGAGAATTACTGACGGTTCGCGGTCGCGTCGCCGGCTGCAGCCGTCTGGGTGACCAGCTGCCCATCCACCACCGGCAGGCGATCGCTGGCCGGCTTGTTGTCCATACGCACGGTCTTCTCTGCGCCGTCGTAGCGGTAGGTCACGTTGTAGCCCTTGACCACGTCACTGGTGCCCATGGCAATGCGGTTGCCCGGCTTGCTGCCCATGCGCATGGTGCCGGTGGTGCCGTCTTCATTGCGGTAGGTCACGTTGTAGCCGGTGACACGGCTCGACTCGGAGGTCGCCGTTTCGGTGTGGCACTGGCGCTCGGTGCGGTTGACCACGCGGCCACCCACATGGCGCTTGTCGACCTGGTTGCCGATGAAGCCACCGGCCACGGCACCGGCAGCGGTCGCGGCCTTCTTGCCATTGCCGCCGCCCACCTGGTTGCCCAGCAGGCCACCGACCACGGCACCGACCACGGTGCCACCGACGTTGCCGTCACGCTCGGGCAGGCGTTCCTGCACCACCACGTCCTGGCAGACCTCATGCGGGGTCTGGGTGGTGGACGTCTCGCGTACCGGATCGGTGCCGATCACGGTGGCATAGGCCTTCTGCTTCTCGGTGATCGGATCGACCTTCAGCACATCGGCGTATTCCAGGCCACGCGGCGCACTGGCGTCCACTGCGTCGCCACGTGCGCCATCGTCGGTGGCATTGCCATCGACCAGGCGCGATTCACTCGGGTTTCCGGCGCTCAGCTGCTCCGGCGACTTGTCGCCGCTCTTCATGAAGGCGGCGGTGGCGATACCACCGACCAGCAGCGCGCCCGCTGCGACCAGGACAGTTGTAGTTGTGCTTTTCATGACCTGCTCCTTGCGGACCGTCCGCAACGTTCTCAGGCCAGATTGCAGCATGCGGTGCCTGAACGGAATCTCCACATTTCCTGCTCACTGCCGTAACCCATTCAGCATCTGGAAATGCTGGGCCCGTGGTAGCGTTTGCACATTCCCCAGGAGGACCTCCGCCATGGCCAACCCGATGCTGCTGCCGGTCCTGCAATGGGCGCGCCGGCTGCGCTACCCCACCCTGTTCAAGCTGACCGCCGGCCTGTTCGCGCTGACCCTGTTCATCCCCGACCCGATTCCGTTCGTCGACGAACTGATGCTGGGCTTGGGCACCCTGCTGCTGGCCAACTGGAAGAACCGCAGCGCGACCACGCCACCGCCCCTGGAGCAGCGTTGAACCTGCTGGTCGACAGCCACTGCCATCTGGATGCCAGCGAATTCGACGTTGACCGCGAGGCGGTCATCGACCGCGCGCGCGCTGCCGGCGTGCAGATGCAGGTGGTTCCGGCGGTCACTGCGGCCAGCTGGCCAAAGCTGCGTGAGGTCTGCCAGCAGGCGACCGGGCTCTACCCCGCCTATGGCCTGCACCCGATGTTCTTGGACCAGCACCGGCCAGAACACCTGCCGCAGCTGCGTGAATGGATCGAACAGGAGCGGCCCTGCGCGATCGGCGAATGCGGGCTGGACTTCTTCGTCGAGAGCCTGGATGCCGAGGCCCAGCAGGAGTACTTCCTCGGCCAGCTGAAGCTGGCCCGCGAGTTCGATCTGCCGGTGATCGTGCATGCCCGCCGTGCAGTGGATGCGGTGATCGCGGCGATCCGTCGCATCGGTGGCCTGCGCGGCGTGGTGCACAGCTTTTCCGGCAGCCCGGAACAGGCCGCACAATTGCACAAGCTGGGATTCCTGCTTGGCCTGGGCGGACCGTTGACCTACGAGCGTGCGCAGCGCCTGCAGCGGCTTGTCCGCGAGATGCCGCTGGAACAGTTGCTGCTGGAAACCGATGCGCCGGACCAGCCCGACGCGGGTATCCGTGGCCAGCGCAACGAGCCGGCGCGGCTGGCGGTTATCGCCCGCCACATCGCCGCGCTGCGCGGAATGGACATTGAAGACGTGGCGCGGGCCACCACGGACAACGCACGGCGGCTGTTCAACCTGCCTGCACCGTGAAGGTAG
>NZ_JBFRFE010000312.1:0-4911 GCF_052114665.1 Stenotrophomonas sp. 2YAF22
GGGCGGTAGCCAGCGGCATGCCCCGCGAGCACGTCGCGCAGGAGTTCGGTGTATCGCAGACCACCATCAAGCGCGCCGTGCGCGGTGCCCGCTCCACCCCGGTCCCGGCCGTCCATCCTGCACTGCTGAAGGGATACGCACGCGCATGAACGAGAGCGAGCTGCTGGCCGGCGTGCCGGACTGGGCCAAGTACCTGGGCGGCACGTCCGGGGTATTGATTGCAGTCTCATTGTGGCTGCGGCAATGGTTGTCGTCGGCCAAGGTCGACCGCACCGCCGATGAAGCCACCAGCAACACCCTGCGCACCCTGCAGGAACAGCTGGCCGCGGAACGCACACGCGCAGATGGGCTGATGCACGAGCGCGAAGCCATGGCCCAGGAGATCGGCCAGCTGCGTGGTGAAGTCAGCGCCCTGCGCGCACAGATCGCCCAGCAGAGCGTGCAGATCGATGCGCTGCTGGACCTGGTGCGTAAACGGTCGGGAGCAGCCGCATGACCGCCGCCGCAGCGAGCGCCCTCGGCGGCGCCAACGTGGCCGCGTTCCTGGACATGCTGGCCGTATCCGAAGGCACCGACATTCCCGGCCAGCGCTCCCGCAATCGTGGCTACGACGTGATCGTCGGCGGCCAGCTGTTCAACGACCATCGCGACCATCCACGCGTACTGGTGTCGCTGCCCCGCTACGGCATCAAGTCCAGCGCCGCCGGCCGCTACCAGTTCCTGCGCAGTACCTGGGACGACCTGCGTGCACGCCTGGACCTGCCGGACTTCGGCCCGGTATCGCAGGACCGCGCCGCGGTAGCGCTGCTCAAGCAGTGCGGTGCCTACGATCTGATCCGCCTGGGCCGATTCGATGCTGCTGTCGCCGCCGCCCGGCGCATCTGGGCGTCGCTGCCGGGCGCCGGCTACGGGCAGAAGGAGCATGCGCTGGAAACGCTGCGCGCCTCCTATCGCGCCGCTGGCGGGCTCCTGCAGTGATGCCGATACCGCTGAGGCTGCGCATCGTGCTGCTGGGCCTGGTTGCCAGCCACGCGTGCTGCGCCTGGCTGGGCTGGGAGATCCGCGACCGCAACGCGGATCTCGCCGCCATGCGCTTACAGGCCGCGCAGGAGACCGGTCGTGCCGACACCGCGCTCGTCGCGCGCCAGCAGGACCAGACCAACGCACAGGCCGGTGCACAGGCTGAATCACAGCACTTGGCCTTGCAGTCCGTGCGCACCCAGCAGTTCACCACCCTGCAACAGGACATCGAGACCCATGCCAAGAACCCTGGCCGCGACCGCGGCGATGCTGATGCTGAGTTCGTGCGCATCTGGCGCGAAGCCAACTCCGGCCACCCTCTTCGTCCCTGATCTCAGCATCGCACCGGCACAACTGCGCGCGCCGCTGGATCTGCCCGATCTGCAGGCTGYCGACGACGACGCGCTGCTGCGCAACCACGTTGCCGTGGCGCGCCAGTACCACGAACTGGCCGACCAGATGCGCGCCCTGCTGTGCAGCCTCGGCAGCCAGCACGGCTTCACCATCAATGGTGCAGCACCGCTGACGCCTGCCGGTTGCATCCCCGCGGGCAACACCAGACATCGCGGCCCACACGAGCACTGAGCGGGCCAGTCACGGCCACGCGTGCAATGTCCCGCGCCCCGGGCAATGGCAACACTGCTTGCAGAAAGCGCGTGCTGCGACCAGTCGCGTTCTTCCTTCCATTCATCGCATGAGCTGACATGGCAACCGATACCCCTTCCTCCACCTTCGACGCGCTGCACGCCGCCATCGAAGCGGCGATCCGAACACACTTTGCGGACTTCGCCACCGTCGAGTTCTATCGCGACGCCAACAGTGGTGCGCCGCCCACGCCCGCCTGCCTGCTGGCGATGACCCGCTGTGATCGCGGCAAGGACAGCGATGATGGCAGCGGCCAACTGCAGGCCGTGCTGCGCTTTGAAGCACGCATCTCCGTGCATTCCGCGGCAGCCGATTCTGCCCTGCAGCTGCGCCGGATCGCTGTAAACCTCGCCACCTGGCTGCATCAGCTCGGCCGCTTTCCGGGTGCGCCCAGTGGCGCGATCGAGGTGATCGCAGCGCTTCCAGAGGATGCCGCAGCGGCGCAGCCCGACCTGCGCACGTGGATCGTGGAATGGTCAGTGCCCCTCGCGCTGGGCGGCAATGCCTGGGAGGACGGCGATGGCGTGGTACCGCACGCGTCGTACAGCTTCGCACCGGAGATCGGCCGGGCCCATGAGCGGCGCTACCAGCCGCTCGCGGAGGACACGCCATGAGCGCTGAACACGCCCGGCTGATCGGCAACCTGTTGATGATCGGCGTCGTGCGCGAACTTGATGAAGCCGGCGGCCGCGTGCGCGTCGATGCTGACGGCATGCTCACCGATTGGATTCCCTGGCTGGAACGCCGTGCGGGATCAGGCGTGCGCAGCTGGTGCGCACCGGAGCCCGGCGAACAGGTGGTGCTGGCATGCCCGTATGGCGACCCCGGCCAGGCCCTGGTGCTCGGCAGCCTGTACCAGGATCGCTTTCCCGCACCGGCCGACACACGYCAGCTGCAGCGCACGCAGTACGCCGACGGCAGCCTCGTCGAGTACGACCGCGAAACCACCACGCTGACCATCACCGTTGGCAGCGGCAAGGTCATCGTCAACTGCGCAAACGCGGAAGTGCATGCCAGCGAATCGGTGTTGCTCGACACGCCGGCGCTCAAGGCCACCGGCGATCTGGACGTCACCGGTGCCATCACAGCGGGCAAGGACATCAGCACATCGGCCGATGTCAAAGCCGGCGCCATCAGCCTGAAGTCGCACAAACACACCGCCCAGGGCCCGACCGCACCCACCACGCCTGCACAGCCGTGATGGGCCATCGCTGCAATGCCCTGAAAACCCGTACTCCACGACGATAGAGACCATGCGAGGAATCGACGCCAACACCGGCAAATCCCTGGATGGGCTGGCCCATCTGCACCAGTCCGTGCGTGACGTTCTCACCACACCCCTTGGCTCCCGCGTCCTGCGCCGCGAGTACGGCTCGCGCATCTTCGAACTGATCGATGCGCCGACCAACCGCTCCCTGCGCATGGACCTGATCGCGGCCACCGTCGACGCACTCGCGCGATGGGAACCGCGTCTCCACGTCGAGAACGTCGACGTCTCCCTCCCCGCCCCCGGCGTGATGATCCTGGCAGTGACCGGGATCCACCTGCCCGATGGCGAGGCCATCACCATCGAAGGAATCGAGGTTCGCTAACCGTGGCATCCGGCTCGTTCACCAGTGTCAATCTCTCCCAGCTGCCAGCCCCGGCGGTCATCGAAGTGCTCGATTTCGAAGCCATGTTCGATGAGTCGCTGACGGCATTGCAGGCCCTGGACCCCACGTTCGACGCGCTGCTGCCGTCGGACCCCGCCTTCAAGATCCTCGAAGTCTGCACCTACCTGCGCCTGCTCGACCGCCAGCGCGTCAACGATGCCGCGCGCGGTGTCATGCTCGCCTATGCGGTGGGCAGCGATCTGGATCAGCTGGCGGCAATCTTCGGCATCACACGCCTGGTGCTCGATCYGGGCAAGCCACAGGAAGGCATCCTTCCCCGCTACGAGAACGACGAGGACTTCCGTCGCCGCATCCAGCTCGGACCGGAAGGCTTCAGCGTGGCAGGACCGGAAGGTGCCTATGTGTTCCATGCGCTGAGCGCGGATCCGCGCGTGCTGGACGCCAGCGCTACCAGCAGCACGCCTGGTGAAGTAGTGGTGTCGGTGCTGTCGCGTGAAGCCGACGGCACCGCCACCCAGGGCTTGCTCGACGTGGTGGAGGCGAAGCTGAGCGCGGATGACGTGCGCCCGTTGACCGATCACGTGCTGGTAAAACCGGCGACAATCATCAAGTACGCTGTCGCCGCTACGCTGTACACCTTCGCTGGACCCGACTCGCAGGTCGTGCTGGCCGAAGCGCGCACGCGCCTGGACCGCTACATCGTCGAATCGCATCGGCTCGGCCGGGACGTGACCCGCTCCGGGTTGTTCGCAGCATTGCATGCCGAAGGCGTACAACGCGTGGTGATCGACAGCCCCGCTGCGGACGTGGTGGTGGACCGCACCCAGGCCACGTACTGCACCGCCGTCACGCTGGCGCATGGTGGCAACGATGAGTGAGGTCACCACGCGCCTGGTCAATGCGCGTCTGCGTGGCGCGGTTGATGGGAATAACCAGGTATTCCGCCATCCCGGCGGCATGCTGGCAACGGTGCAGGCCGTGTATCGCACGGACGCGCAGGGACGCCGGCGCCTGAACGATGTTTCCATCACCGGTGGCGTGGTTACGCTCGCAACCGCCCCTGCCCCTGGCGTGATCATCGACGCCGACGCACAGGTCCGGGTGCCGTCATCGGCCAACCTGCTGCCGCCCAATGCCACCCATGCCGAGCGCGCACTGTCGCGGGCGATCGTTGCCCGCCCGCTGCCGGTGGACATCACCGCCCTGTGGGACGCCGATCGCTGCCCGGCCGCGTTGCTGCCCTGGCTGGCATGGGCGCTCTCGGTGGACGAATGGAAGGCGTACTGGCCCGAACCGGTCAAGCGCGCCCGCGTGCGTGCGGCGATCGCCATCCAGCGCCGCAAGGGCACGGCGGGCAGCGTCCGCGATGTGGTTGCTGCGTTCGGTGGTTCTGTACTGATCCGCGAGTGGTGGCAGCTGCAACCGAAGGGACCACCGCACACCTTCGAAGCGGTGATGACCATCGCCAACCAGGGCGGCACGTCGGCCACCGCCATGTTCGTCGACGACGTCATCGGCGAGATCACCCGCACCAAGCCGGTGCGATCGCACTTCACCTTCACCCAGGGCATGCAGGCCGACGCAGCAATCGGCGCGCTTGCAGCCGCACACGCCACGGCCTTCCGCCGCATCC
>NZ_JBFRFE010000313.1:0-4897 GCF_052114665.1 Stenotrophomonas sp. 2YAF22
CTTCCGGCACCTGCGTTGCGGCCCAGTCATGTAGCCGGTCCAGACGCTGGACCATCGCAGCTCGCAGCCACAGCCGCAGCGGGTAGGTGTGATAGCCCTGCTGCGCCAGCGCGCGCACAGCCTCGGCCAATGCGGCGTTGGCCCCGCGCACCCATTCGGTGCGCCCACCGGCCTTCTCCTGCACCGTCATCGGTGCCGGCGCACGATGCAGCTTGAAGGGCCGGCGCAACTGCAGTTCCAAGTCACGCGCATCCCGCTCTGATTCCGCCTCGACCAGCGCGCCTGCTTCCAGATCGAAGAACTCGAACCAGCGCCGATGCAGCGCACTGATCCGGCCCAGCGGATCGCGCGAGAAGCCAATCTTCGCGTAGTCCTCCCAAGCGCAGGGAAAGACGTAGGCGAACACGCGGCCATCGATGCGGATGTCGGAATCCATTTCCACAGGATCGCGTGGCGGGTATTCGCAGGATGTGCAGGCAATGCCCACGGCATGCGTACTTCCGGCTACGCTTGCGCGACCATGTCTTCATTGCACGCCCCTCGCCCGCCCGTGTCATCGATCACGATCGATGCCGTCTCGCTCGACATCCTCCAGCAGCAGCACGCGGATCTGCGACGACCACCGGCCTCGCTGACCAAGCTGATGACCGCCTACACCGCGTACGACCTGCTCGCGCAGTCGGGCGGTTCGTGGTCGGACACGATCACCATCGACCCGCGCGACGTACACGAGGTGGCCGACGATGAAACGCGGATGGGCCTGGTGCCCGGCGAAAGCATCGCCCTCGGTAGACTGCTGGAGGGCCTGATGGTGGTTTCCGGCAACGACGCAGCGCTCGCCCTGGCACGTCATCTGGCTGGATCACAGGCGGCGTTCGCGCGGCACATGAACGATCACGCGCGAGCGCTGGGCCTGCACGATACGCACTTCATCTCCGCGTCCGGCATCACCACTGCGGGCCATCTGTCGACCGCACGCGACATGGCGATGCTGGCCGCCCACCTGCTTGCCCGCCACCCCGATCTGCTCGCGATCACCGCACAGCGCAGCTTCGTGCACCGCACCCTGCAGAAGGCCAACCAGAACGCGCTGCTGGGCGAAGACGGCGTGGATGGTTTGAAGACAGGTTACACCCAGGCGGCCGGCTTCTGCCTGGCGGCCACCGCCCGTCGCAGGTGCGCTGGGCACGCGCTGCCACTGCGGCTGATCAACGTGGTGCTGGGTGCTGATTCCCGTGCGTCGCGCGATGAGCAGGTACGTGCGCAGCTTGATGCAGGCTTCGCCAGCGCCGGAATGGCCGACGCACAACGCGCGTGACCGGCAGGCTGGGCAGACACCACGGGCAATGCGCTCTATAGTCCAGCGCCCGAAGGAGTACCCCATCGATGGATCGACGTCTCTTGTGCTGGATGCTTGCGCTGTTCTGCACTTTCTCTGCGGTACTCACCCATGCCGGCGAACTCAGCCCTGCCGAGACCGGCGCGCTGCAGCAGGATCTGCGTTCTCTGCTCTCCACCTTCGCGCGTGGCGATACCGATGCCATGATCGCGCGCACCCATCCGAGCGTGAAGCGTTTCGCTGGCGGCGACGAGGCGTATGCAAAGGCCACGCGCGATGCGATGAAGGCACTCGGCGACATGGGCCTGAAGGTCATCAGCGATGATGTCGGCGAACCGACCCGCACCTACGCTGCCGGCGACGAAGAAGTCTGCTTCGTGCCGCGGACCACGGTGTTCACCACCGACGCACAGACAGTGAAAAGCCTCACCTTCATGGTCGCCATCCGGCCGGCAGAGGGTACGCAGTGGCGCTACATCGATGGTGCCGCGATGCAGGCGATGCCGGAGCTGCTGCGACAGCTGCTGCCAGAGCTGCAGCCTGACGTGCCACTGCCGCGGGTCAGCGTCGAACCGCTGTAGGCCGCTTCGCCCACACGATTCAGCTGCCGCGCTTGACGATGGCGACGATCACGCGCTCCAGCTCGGCCTCGGCAGCCGCGTGTTCCACCGCACCGGCCGAAACGGCTTCAGACAGGGTTTCGGCGGCACCGAGAATGGCCCACAGCCCGGTAGCCGGCACGGCCTCACCCGCTGCGAACGGGCCGAGCCACCGCGCGCACTTGTCGATGAAATCCTGCTGATAGCAACGGCGTACCGCACGCAGTTCCGGTGATCCGGCCAGCGCGGCGAGAATGTCCTGGATCTCGCTCCCCTGCGACAGCACACAATCGATGTAGCCCGACGCGATGGCACGCGCGCGATCCTTCAACCGGGCCTTCGCACTGCCGATGCGCTCATCGAAGACCACGGTCTGCTTGTGGTCATAGTCGGCATACAGCGCGGCCAGCAGGCCGTTGCGGGTTTCGAAGTGGTCGTAGGCCAGCGGCTTGGTCACACCGGCCGCCTCGGCCAGGCGGGCCAGGGTCAGCGCATCGGTGCCCTCTTCGCCAACCAGCGCCCACGCCACGTCCAGCAGCTGCCGGGCGCGCTGTTCACGGGTCAGGCGGCGGCGGGGCTCGGGCGCGGCAGGTCTGGAAGGCAAAGGAGATCGTCAGGGCGCGGGGGTTCCGATCTTACGTCCGATGTCCACTGCCGTCTGCAGATGCGCCTCGGCCATGCCGCTGTCGGCATCCAGCAGCAGCGTGGATGACAGCACCGGCGCTCCGCAGTAATCGAAGATGCCCTGGTCGATCTGGGTCTTCATCGCCTCGCCATAGCCACGCCGGTCGATCATCTGCTGGCCGGCGCCGCCCAGACCTACCAGATGCACCTGCAGCCGCTGCAGCTTCTTTTCCACCTTGCCATCGGCACCTTCGTCATAGGCCCAGCCCTGGGTGAAGACGCGATCAATCCAGCCCTTCAGCAGCGCCGGGAACGACCACCAGTAGAGCGGGTAGACCAGCACCAGCGCATCGGCCGCATCCAGCCGAGCGTGCTCGGCGGCGACATCAGCTGGCAGCGTTGTGGTCCTGCGGAAGAACGCGTGGTCCTGGGCGCTGAAACGTGGATCGAAGCCTTCGGCCATCAGATCCACCGAGGTGACCGTATTGCCGGCATCGGCATTGACGATGGCCTCACCGATCCGCGCAGCGACGGCGTGGGTGAGCGAGGCCGGTTCAGGATGTGCCACGACGATATGGGTATGCATGAGGGGGACTCTGCCGTTCACTAGTTACCAATGGTAACTAAGATTGCAGCCAGCACCAGCACCATCGGTGGAATGCTGTTGCGCGCTGCGGTCGCTGTTGTGCACATCACAGCCACACCGGGCTGCCACGGCCTTGATGCCGGTAAGCGGATGCTTGCCGGACCAACGCAGCATTCGCACGACAACACACCATGCAGAGCAACAACGAACGACCCGCACCACTACCCCGCCTGCTCCTTGTGGAAGACCAGCTCGATCTGGCAGATCTGATGGAACAGGCCCTGACCGACGAAGGCAACGAAATCGCCCACGCCAACAGCGTCTTCGAGGCATTGGGCATGCTCGACACTGGCCACTTCGATGGCGCCGTGCTGGACGTGGAACTTCGTGATGGCGTGGTATTTCCTGTGGCCGATCGGCTGCTCGAACTGGGCATCCCCTACCTTTTCGCTTCAGCGGTATACGACCAGCTGGTGCCGGTCCGGCATCGGCGCGCACCCTTCCTGGCCAAACCGTTCCATGTGCAGGGCCTGCAGCGCGCGGTGCGCGAAGCGCTCGGCAGGACGGCCGCCCCGCCGACACCGCCGCACTAGCCTGCACGCACCTACGGCTTGAACAACCCGTTGAGCTCGGCACCGGACGGGGTGGCCGGCAGCGCATCGAATGATCCACTGGCAAGCATCTGCCGGGAGGCGTCGAGAAAGCCGGACCACGCGCTGCGGGCCAGCGCACCGCCGACACTGACCCGGCGCACGCCCAGACTGGCCGCCTGCTGCAGCGTCATCTGCCCGGGCGCACCGATCAGCAGGTTGACCGGCTTGCCACCGGCGGCCTCCACCACGGCGCGGATCTGCTCTGTGGTCCGGATGCCGGGCGCATACAGACAGTCGGCACCCGCCTGCGCATAGGCGCGGATGCGGGCCAATGTATCGTCCAGATCGGGTCGCCCGACGAAGAAGTTTTCCGCGCGCCCCACCAGCATCACATCGTGCCCGCTCTCATCGATTGCACGGCGCGCGGCCTGGAGCCGGGCCACGCTGTCTTCGATGCTGCGCAGCGGATGGTCCGCGTCGCCGGTGGAATCCTCGATCGACAGGCCGGCCACACCGGTAGCGATCGCCATCGACACGCTCTCGTGCACGGCCTCCGGGCTGCGGCCAAAACCATCTTCGAAGTCAGCGTTCACCGGTAGATCAGTCGCCGCCACCATCGCCTGCAGGTGGGCCAGAATCTCGCTGCGCCCCATCGCCCCATCAGTCTGACCATGGGCCCAGGCATGGCCGGAGCTGGTGGTGGCCAGTGCCTTGGCCCCCAGCCGCGCCAGCGCCACCGCACTGCCCACGTCCCATGGATTGGGCAGCAGGAAGCAACCGGATGCATGAAGCGCCCTGAAGGCGGCGCGGCGGTTCTGGATGGCGTCGGCACTCATCACGGACTCCTGGTGGATACGTCTTCCCCGGCTGCTGCCGGCGCAGTGGTCACCTGGCAGCAGGCTTCACGGCGGCGCGGCCCGGTTCCACTGTCGTCTGCAACGGCAGCCCCTGCAACACTGCCTTGTCCAGCTTCGCTGCCACGCCAACACTGCGCCCAGCCAGGTTGGCCACCTGGTACTGCACCGCCACGCCCAGCACCTGGGTCGCCTCGGACAGCGTCAACCCATAGGCCTGGCGCAGCCACTGCAGCATGCCCGAGGTGGCGATGCGCAGCGCATCATCGCTGGAGCCACCCTGGCCCAGAGTCATGATCTAC
>NZ_JBFRFE010000314.1:0-4886 GCF_052114665.1 Stenotrophomonas sp. 2YAF22
CTTCTGCAGCTGGCCACCCCAGATGCCACCGAAACAGAGGTAGTGCGTGCCGTCGTCGTCCTCGAACACGGCCGGGTCGATCGAGTACGCGCCCTCGATGGGCTCGGGCTCGGCGGTGAACGGGCCCTCCGGCCGATCCGCCGCCGCAACGCCGATGCGGAACATGCCGTCGGCATCCTTGGCCGGGAAATACAGGTAGTAGCGGCCATCGCGGCAGGCGGCGTCCGGCGCCCACATCTGCCGGCTGGCCCATGGTACGTCGCGCACATGCAGCGCCACGCCGCAGTCGCTGGCCTCGCTGTCGGGCGTGTCCATCCGCAGCACATGGTAGTCCTGCATGCCGAAGTGCCCGCCCTCATCGTCGAAGGGCGCGCCGCTGTCGATGTCGTGCGACGGATAGATGTACAGCTGCCCCTCGAATACGTGCGCCGAAGGGTCGGCGGTGTAGATGTGCGTTACCAGTGGTTGCGAGATGGCGTGTGCTGCCAGCTCATCCAGACCGCTGCCCTGTCGCCGCGACTGCAGCTCCTGCTCGATGCGGGTTTCCATGCGCTTGTTGATCTCGTAGAGGAAAAGCAGCGCTACTGCAACCAGGAACGGCAGTGAGCAGTACACGCTCACCGTCAGGCGGATGCCGTCCACCACGGCCTGCGGCTGCTGCGGCGCGCCTGCCTGGTAGCCATGGTGGGCGAGGATGCCGGCGACCAGCGCACCACCGATGCTGAGCCCGATTTTCAGGCCACACAGCATTGCCGAGAAGACGATCGCGGTGGCACGGCGGTGGTTCTTCCATTCGGAATAGTCGGCGACGTCGGCGATCATCGCCCACAGCAGCGGGATGGTGATGCCGTAGCAGAACCCGTGCAGCATGAAGGCAGCGAAAGCCACGGCAACCGCCGTGGGCGGAAAGAAATAGAACGCCAGCAGGAACACGGTGGACACCAACAGTGCACCACCAAAGACATCACGCTTGCCGAACCGGTCGGCCAGGCGGCGCGACACGCCGATGCCCAGGATCATGCAGACGATGCCGCAGGCGTTGAACAGGCTGAACGCCGACGTTGCCGGGTCCTTCGGCCAGGCGAACCCGGACAGGCCCATGCCGTTGAGCGCCGCGTTGACGGCGGCAATGAAGCGGTTGAGCCCGGAGCTGTCGAGAAAACCCGCCAGGGCGGTTTCGCTCATGTAGTACTGGAAGTAGTAGACATAGGTGCCGCCCTTCAGGGACAGGTTGATGAAGACCAGGATGGTGAGGGCCAGCATCACCTGCCATGGTCGGTTGCGCAGCAGGTCGGACAGATCCTGAAGCACGCCGGCGGTCTGTTCCTTCGCCGGCACGATGCGCTCACGCGTGGTGGCAAAGGTGATCAGGAAGAACACCGTTCCCACTACCGCGAACACGGTCATGACCCGCTCGAAGCCCAGCACGCGGTCGCCGTCGCCGAGGATCAACACCAGCGGCAACAGCAGCACCTGGATGATGAACTGCGCGACCATCACCGCCACGAAGCGGTAGGCCGACAGGCTGTTGCGCTGGGCCATGCTGCCGGTGAGCACGCCGCTGAGCGCCGAATACGGCAGATTGTTGGCCGCATACACGAGCATCAGCAGGCCGTAGGTGGTCACGGCGTAGATGATCTTGCCGCGCGGCGCCAGGTCGGGGGTGCTGAAGGCAAGCAGCGACAGCGCCCCGAATGGAAGTGCGGTCCACAGGATCCACGGCCGGAACTTGCCCCACCGGCTGGCCGTCCGGTCGGCAGCGATGCCGATCAACGGAGTGAACACGAACGCCCCGAGCACACCGATCACGAAGATGATCGTTGCGGCCGTGGCCGGCGGCAGCCGGAACACATCGGTGTAGAAGAACGCGAGATACGTGATCAGCGTCTGGAAGATCAGGTTCGCCGCGAGGTCGCCCAGGCTGTAGCCGAGCTTCTCCCGGATGGACAGCGTGTGCTCGGTGCTTTCCATGGGGCGTGCATCAGTCACGATTGGCCTCCACGCGGAACCCGCCCTTCGCACGGATGTCGGCGCTGGAGCTTCCCACCCTCACTTCATACGCACCCGCCGGCACCGCATAGCCGCCGCGCGCTTCGTCATACTGGCGCAGGTCCTGCTGTGCCTGCAGATCGAACGCTACGGTGCGCCGCTCGCCGGCGGCCAGGTGGACGCGCTGGAAGCCGCGCAATGTCTGGCGTGCATCGCCGGGGCCCGCCTGCAGCCGTCGTACATACAACTGCACCACTTCGTCGCCGGCACGCTTGCCGGTGTTGGCTATCTCGACCTGCACCTTGAGCTTGCCGTCGTGGGCGATGCGCGGCGAATCAAGCTGCAGCCTGCCGTAGTCGAACCGGGTATAGGACAGCCCGTGGCCGAACGGATACAGCGGGGTGCCGCGGAAGTAGCGGTAGGTGCGGCCTTCCATCGTGTAGTCGTCGAACGCGGGCAATGTGTCATCCGCCCTGTAGAAGGTCACCGGCAGGCGCCCGCCGGGATTGACTTCGCCGAACAGCGCCTGGCCTACGGCGGTGCCGCCGCGCTGCCCGGGATACCAGCTCATCAGGATGGCGGACAGATTCTGCTGCGCCCATTCCACCGCCATCGCCGAGCCACCAGTGAGCACCATCACCACCGGCTTGCCAGTGGCGTGCAGCGCTTCCAGCAGCGTGCGCTGGGGCGCGGGCAGGCGCAGGTCGGTACGGTCCCCGCCGGCGAAGCCCGGGTAGTTGACCTTCATTTCTTCGCCTTCGACATCGCCGGTGAGGCCACCCACGAACACCACGACGTCTGCATTGCGGGCGGCCTCCAGCGCCGCTTCGAACGGCGGCTTGGCACCGGGCATGCGCCAACCCAGGCGGACGCCGGCGTCGCGCTCGGCGTCGAAGTACTCAAGCCTCAGGTCATAGGCGCGGCCGGCCTGCAGGTCCAGGTCCACGCCATCGCCGTGCAGGCGATCGCTGTTGGCCCAGTGGTCGAGCACCCGCTTGCCGTCCACGTAGAGGCGGAAACCATCGTCGGCGGCCGCCTCGATCCGGTAGCGCCCCGAGACGGGCGGCAGCAGCTGGCCACTCCAGCGGATGCTGAAACCATCGCTGGGGACGCCCTGCCCCGGCGCGGCTTCACCACGGGCCAGCAGGTTGTCGGTGGGAGAGCCCCGGTCCCAGCGGAATCCGATCTGGGCATCGGTGCGCACCAGCGCCGGCGTGCCGGAAAGATCAGCGGTACGGAAGTACTCGCCACGCAGGCCGCGCTCCGGGGAATCGGCCGAGGGTCGTAGGTAGGTCGCTTCGATCAAGGGCGTGGCGCTGGGATCGTCGCGCCCTTCAACCAGGTCCACGCCGCGTGCGTAGCTCACCTCGATGCCCTTGGCGGCATCGCGGATGCCCTGCAGCAGGGTGACCGGCGCGGCTGGGGTGCCGAAGTAGTTGCCCAGCAGTGCCATGGTGTCATCGGCGGTGGGGCCGATCACGGCGATGCGCTTGAGGGTGCGCGACAGCGGCAGCACGCCATCGTTCTTCAGCAATACCAGCGATTCCTGGGCGGCCTTCAGGGCCAGCGCATCATGCGCCGGTGCCTGGTTGACCGACGCGGGAATCTGCGCCCAGCGCACGCGCTCGGGCGGGTCGAACATGCCCAGCCGCATCCGCGCGGCGAACAGGCGGGTCACCGCATCGTCGATCTCCGCCTCGCTGATCAGGCCCTGCCGTACGGCGGCTGGCAGCGTGGCGTATTCCTGGCCGCACTCCAGTTCGGTGCCGTTCCTGACCGCCAACGCGGCAGCAGCCTCGCGGCTGGGAACGATCCGGTGATGCTTCCAGATGTCGACGATGGCCCAGCAGTCGGATACCACGTAGCCCTTGAAGCCCCAATCGCGGCGCAGCACATCGCGCAGAAGGAAGCGGCTGGCGCTGGCGGACTCGCCATACACCCGGTTGTAGGCCCCCATCACCGCGTCCACCTGCCCCTCCTTCACCAGCGCCTCGAACGCCGGCAGGTAGGTGTCATACAGGTCGCGTTTGCTGGGGCGGGCATCGAAGTGGTGGCGATCAGCTTCGGGGCCGCTGTGCACGGCCAGGTGCTTGGCGGTGGCGTCGAGCTTGCGGTACACCGGGTCGTCACCCTGCAGGCCGTGCACGAAGGCCACGCCCATGCGGGCGGTGAGGTACGGGTCCTCGCCGTAGGTTTCCTGGCCGCGGCCCCATCGCGGGTCTCGGAAGATGTTGATGTTCGGCGACCAGTACGTCAGCCCCTGATAGCGGCCATGCGAGCCTTCGCGGAGGAACTGGTGGTGCTTGGCACGGGCCTCGTCGCTGATGGTGCTGGCAACCTGCCCCATCAGCGGCACATCGAACGTGGCCGCTAGGCCGATGGCCTGCGGAAACACGGTGGCCTGCCCTGCCCGCGCCACGCCATGCAGGCCCTCGTTCCACCAGTCGTAGGCAGGAACGCCGAGGCGCTCGATTGCGGGCGCGGCGTTCTGCATCTGCGCTGCCTTCTCCTCCAGGGTCATCCGTGCGACCAGGGCGGCGGCGCGGGCTTCAACGCTGGCCGAGGTGTCGAGCCAGGGCGCAGGCCCGGTAGCGTGACCGGTCGTTGCCAGCGCGATGGCAGCGCACAGGGCCAGCGTGCGGAAGAAGGGAGTGCGCGTCATCATTTGCTCCTCAGGGCACGCTCGTCGCGCGCGAATGGTCCCAGCAGGGCGCCGACGAAGCCGCCTGCACGATCCGTACTCAATACCGTTCCGTCCACGTCATCGGCCAATGTCTGCCAGCCACGCCCGTCGCCGCTGTCGAAGGCGAACGCATAGCGGCCTTCGTCACCGGCGATCTTCAGGCGCAGCGAGCCGGATGCCATCGCCTCACGGGTTGCCAGGGTGCGGGTAGCAC
>NZ_JBFRFE010000315.1:0-4872 GCF_052114665.1 Stenotrophomonas sp. 2YAF22
GGTGAAGGCCAACCACGCCGCGTCGCGGTTGGTGTTCACCACCGACGCGGCGACCGCCATCGGCCACGGCCAGGTGGTGTTCATCGCCGTGGGCACGCCGCCGGACGAGGATGGCAGCGCCGATCTGCAGTACGTGCTGGCCGTGGCCCGCACCATCGGTCGGTACATTTCGGTGCCGACCGTGGTGGTCAACAAGTCGACGGTGCCGGTAGGCACCGCCGACAAGGTGCGTGCGGCCATTGCCGAGGAGCTGGCAGCGCGTGGAGCGGATATCGCCTTCGATGTGGTGTCCAACCCTGAATTCCTGAAGGAAGGTGACGCCGTTGCCGACTGCATGCGGCCTGACCGCATCATCATCGGTGCGACCAGCGCCGAGTCGGTCGCCGTGATGCGTCGCCTGTACGCACCGTTCAATCGCAACCACGACCGCGTGGTGGAGATGGATGTGCGTTCGGCCGAGCTGACCAAGTACGCCGCCAATGCAATGCTGGCAACCAAGATTTCGTTCATGAATGAAATCGCCAACATCGCCGAGCGCGTGGGCGCCGACGTCGAGCAGGTCCGCCAGGGCATCGGTTCGGATCCGCGTATTGGCTGGCACTTCATCTATCCCGGTGCCGGTTACGGCGGTTCGTGCTTCCCCAAGGACGTGCAGGCACTGGCGCGCACCGCGCAGCAGGCCGGCCTGGAGCCGAAGCTGCTGAACGCGGTGGAGGCGGTCAATGAATCGCAGAAGGGGCACCTGTTTGCCCTGATCCAGCGCCACTACGACAAGGGTGAAGACGAAGGCGTGCGCGGCAGGACGTTTGCCGTGTGGGGCCTGGCGTTCAAGCCCAATACCGACGACATGCGCGAGGCCTCCAGCCGTCGCCTGCTGGCCCAGTTGTGGGAAGGGGGTGCGACAGTGCGCGCGTACRATCCGGAGGCGATGCATGAATCGCAGCGGATCTTCGGCGATCGCGACGATCTGGTGTTCTGTGACAGCGCCGACGACGCGCTGCAGGGTGCCGATGCGTTGGTCGTAGTGACCGAGTGGAAGCAGTTCCGCAGCCCCGATTTCCAGATGCTGCGCGAGCGGCTGAAGGATGCGGTGGTGTTCGATGGCCGCAATCTGTACGAGCCGGCCGAAGTCGAGGCCGCTGGCCTTGCGTATTACGGCATTGGCCGGGGGCGTTCGCTGCATGTCTGAAGTACCGACCGAACGCGAGCAGGCGCTGGAAGCGCGCCTGGTCGAGCTGGAGATGCGCGTGTCCTTCCAGGAACACGCGCTGGCCGAACTGAGCGATGCACTTGCAGACGCGCGTATGGAAGGCAGCCGCAATGCCGGCATCCTGCGCGTGCTGCTGGAAGACCTGGGCAAGGTCCGCAATGCATTGAATTCTTCTGATCCGGCGAGCGAACCGCCGCCGCCGCACTACTGATCCATATCCTATGAGCGATACCCTCCGCGACCAGCTGATGGGCCTGGGCTTCAAGCCCGCGCCCAAGCCCGAGCGCAAGAATGATGCCCCCCGCCGTGATGGCCGCCCGCAGGGCAAGGGTGGTGCTGGCAATGGAAAGCCGCAGCAGGCTGGCAGGGGCGAACACAAGCCTGGCGAGCGGCGTGCGCATGGCAACGGCGCTCCGGGCAAGCCCGGCCAGCAGCGTGGCCAGGGCCACGGGCAGGGTCCGCGCAAGCCGCGTACCGCTGAGGAAATGGATCTGGCCAAGGCCTACGCGATCCGTGCGCAGCGCGAAAAGGAAGAGCGCATCGAGACTGAGCGCCTGAAGCAGGAAGAAGCCCGCCAGCGCCGCGAGGCCAAGGTGAAGCTGGAAGAACTGCTGAAGGACAAGAGCCTGAATGCCGAAGCGGCCGATATCGCGCGCCACTTCCCTTATGGCGGGAAGATCAAGCGCATCTACGTCACCGCCGAGCAGCTCAAGGCACTCAATGCCGGTGAACTGGGCGTGGTCCAGCTCAACGGTCGCTACCTGCTGGTGACGGCTGAAGTCCTGGCCCAGTCTGAAGCGGTGTTCGCCGCTTCGGTGGCGTTGAAGGTCGACCCGAATGCACCGGCCGAGGAAGATCCCTACGCCGACCCGCAGTACCAGGTGCCCGACGACCTGGTCTGGTAAGTCGACGCGACCATTGTTGAACGCACTGGGCGCCGAAGGGCGCCCGTTGCATGTCAGGAGCAGGGCCATGCAGGAACGCAGTCCCGGATATTTCCCGCATATCGATGGCCTGCGTGCGATCGCGGTGCTGGCGGTCATCCTCTACCACCTCAAGGCGAGCTGGTTGCCGGGTGGCTTTACCGGCGTGGACGTGTTCTTCGTCATCTCCGGCTTCGTGGTCAGTGCCTCGGTGGATCGTCTGCCGGCGATCGGAGGATGGGCAGGGTTGGCGCGCTTCTATGCACGCCGCATGCGTCGCATCGCCCCGGCGCTGGTGGTGTGCCTGCTGGTGACGGCGATGTTCAGCGCGTTGCTGATTCCCGAATCCTGGCTCAGCGAGACCAGCGACAAGACTGGCCGCATGGCGTTCTTCGGGTTGAGCAACTGGGTGTTGGCCAGCACCGGCAACGACTATTTCTCGCCGCGAACCGAGTTCAATCCCTACACGCATACCTGGTCGCTGGGTGTCGAAGAGCAGTTCTACCTGCTGTTCCCGCTGCTGTTCCTTGCTTGGGCCAAAGGCCGGCGCGGCGGCTGGCTGTCGGTGGGGCTGTTTGGCGCAGCAACTGTGGCATCGCTGGGGTATGCGGCGTTCCGCGCGGGGCAGGGCGGTCATGAGATCGATGCGTTCTACCTGACCACCACGCGGTTCTGGCAGCTTGGCGCTGGCGTGCTGCTGTTCCAGCTGTTGTCGCTGAGCGGCCGGTTCACGCCGCCGCCGGTGCCGCCACGGGGTATCAGTTGGCGCTCGCCTCTGCTGCTGCTGAGCGTGGTGGCACTGGGCTATGGGCTCTGGTCTGCGCGCCCGGGCCATTCGCCGTGGATTGATGGGCTGTGGCCGGTATTGGGCACGCTGGGATTGCTGGGCCTGCTGCAGCGCTCACCCGGGGGCTGGATCGGGCGCACGCTGGCGACCACACCGATGGTGACGATTGGCCGGCTGTCCTACTCGCTGTACCTGTGGCACTGGCCGGTCTTCGTTCTGTTCCGCTGGACGGTGGGCCTGGAGACGGTGGCCACCGGCGGCGCCGCGCTACTGTGCGTGGCAGTGTTGTCCTGGCTGTCCTGGCGCTGGGTGGAACAGCCCCTGCGGCATGGTGCGCGCTGGCGCGTCAGCAACGCGCGCTGGGTGGTGGTCGGGCTGGGCGTACTGGTGCTCGGTGCCGGCCTGCAGTCGGCGCTGACCAAGACCCAGCGGTACACCTCGCTCAGCGTGGTCAGCCGTGCTTCGCTGGACTGGTACCCGTATGCCAAGGGGCTGAAGAAGGAAATCCCGGACTGCCGCGTGCGGGTCAGCAACGTGCCGGTACTGGGCGGACAGGCACGCCTTTACGAGCGCGGCGAGTGCCCCGGACGCACTGCATCCACCCGCCAGTTGTTCGTGGCCGGCGATTCGCATGCACTGGCCTACCACGAGATGCTGCAGCGCCTTGCCGTGCTCGATGGGGCACCAATCCACCTGTACAGCAGTGGCGGCTGCGCGCTGGTCGGGTTACGAGCCTGGCAGGGCCCCAATCCGTCCTGCGAGGCCTATACGCGTAACGTGCTGGAAGATATCCAGGCACGCGCGCAGCCGGGTGATGTGGTGTTGCTGGCAGGGCTGCGCCTGCCACGCCTGTCTGAGTCGTACGCGCTGTTCGACGTTGCCCAGGTGCGTGCCGAGCATCTGAGCGAGACGGCCAGCGCGGGTCGCAAAGCCGAGATCGGGCACTGGATCGAGCAGCTCACACCGCTGGCAGAACGCGGCGTGCGCATCGTGCTGGAAGCACCCAAGCCGGTGCTGCCGGCACCGCCGTACCGCTGCTCGGATGTGTTCAACCGGCACAACCCGATCTGTGCCAACGGCATGACGGTTGCGCGCAGCGAGATCGAGCAGTTGCGCGAGCCGGTGCTGGCCGGCCTGCAGCAGGTCGCCGCAGGTCTGCCGGGTGCATCCATATGGGATCCGATGCCGTTGCTGTGCCCGGGCGAGCAGTGCCTTCCCACCCGCGACGGCAAGCCGCTGTTCTTCGATGGCGACCATCTCAGCGGATACAGCAACCGTCTGCTGCTGCCTGATTTCCAGAATCAGCTGCAGCGTCTGCAGGCGTCGTCGCCGGCACCGGCGGTCGCCCCCTGATCGGGGGCGCGTGATCAGTTACGGGTCGCAGTGTCCGGGTTGGCCCGCTTCCTGTGGTGCCTATCGGTTCGTCGTGGACGCTGGCGCCTGATCCTTGCCAGGCGCGGCGATCATTCCGGATCGTAGTCCAGGTTAGACGCCAGCCAGCGTTCGGCCTGGGCGCGGTCCACGCCCTTGCGGCGTGCGTAGTCGGTGACCTGCTCACGACCGAGGCGGCCGACCACGAAATACTGGCTCTGCGGGTGGCTGAAGTAGTAGCCCGATACCGCCGCGGTCGGCAGCATCGCGAAGCTTTCGGTGAGCTGCATGCCGGCGTTGGTTTCGGCGTCCAGCAGGTCGAACAACCGGCGTTTTTCGCTGTGCTCGGGACAGGCGGGGTAACCGGGCGCGGGACGGATGCCACGGTACTTTTCGTCGATGAGCGCTTCGTTGTCGAGCGTTTCGGTGTGGTCGTACCCCCAGAACCCGGTGCGTACGCGCTGGTGCAGGCGTTCGGCCAGGGCTTCGGCAAAGCGGTCGGCGAGCGCCTTCAGCAGAATCGCGTTGTAGTCGTCGTGGTCGGCCTCGAAACGGGCCACGTGCGCGTCGATACCGATGCC
>NZ_JBFRFE010000316.1:0-4868 GCF_052114665.1 Stenotrophomonas sp. 2YAF22
GTAGTGCCGGCCGCTGGCCGGCAACCTCATGAACTGCGGGAACACCCTGCAGATGCCGGCCAGCGGCCGGCACTACCGTGCATCTCTCTGGCGCATGCCGACCAAGGTCGGCATCTACTGAACAGCGCTTTGCTATCCTTTCCACCCACGCCAGGGAGCCGTCCCGATGCCATCGCTGTCGCCCCGCCGCCCCCTGGTCGTGCTGGCCCTGATCATCGTGATGGCGGCCATCTTCCTGGTCGATACGGTTACCGACTACGCCGTTGCCGCCGCCTGCTTCTACGCTGCAGTGATCCTGGCAGCGTCGCGGCGGCTGCCCGCACGCGGCCTCATCCTGCTTGCCGCGGTCTGCATCGCGTTGACCGGCCTCAGCTTCTTCCTGACCCGCTTCGGCACCTACCGCATCGGCCTGGTCAATTCAGCGATCGGCATGCTGGTGATCGGCATCACCACCTACCTCGCATTGAAGATGGAAGCGGCCAAGGCCGCGGTGCAGGATGCACAGTCGCGCCTGCTGCGGGTGGCGCGCGCCTCCACCGTCGGCGAGCTGACCACCTCCATCGCACATGAAGTGAACCAGCCGCTGGCGGCCATCGCCAGCAGCGCCGAAGCCAGCCAGCGCTGGTTGGCCCAGGAACCGCCGAACCTGGACAAGGCGCGCCAGACCATCGCCCGCATCGTCGCCGACGCCCATCGCGCCAGTGACGTGATTGCCCGCATCCGTGGCCTGACCCAAGGCGCCGCGCCAGAGCGCCAGGCCTTCGACCTCAACCTGGCCGTGGAGGAAATGCTGGCACTCTCGCGCAGCGAACTGGAACAGCATGGTGTGACCGTGGCGCTGGTGCTGGGCAATGAACTCCCCCCTGCCCATGCCGATCGCGTACAGGTGCAGCAGGTGATCGGCAACCTCATCCTCAACGCCGTCGATGCAATGTCGGACACGCCCGTAAGCGAGCGCAGGCTGTCCCTGCTGACGGCGTACGAKGGTCGCGGCCACGTCAGCCTGAGCGTGCGCGATCGCGGYGTCGGGCTGCCCGCTGAGCAGACTGACCGCGTGTTCGATGCATTCTGGACCACCAAGGCGAACGGCCTCGGCCTGGGCCTCAGCCTGAGCCGCTCGATGATCGAAGCCAACGGCGGCCATATCCGCGCCGAACGACCGCCCGGTGGCGGCGCCTGCTTCATCTTCGAGCTGCCCACGGCCACGGAGGCTGCGCATGCGTAAACCCACCACAGCACCTATGGAACCGGCACCGATCGTCTATGTGATCGACGACGACGCCTCGGTTCGCGCCGCGCTGGAGGACCTGCTGGCATCGATGGGCCTGCAGGTGCGGGCCTTCGCCTCCACCGGGGAATTTCTTGCCCACCCGCGGGACGACGCTCCGTCTTGCCTGGTGCTGGACGTGCGCATGCCTGGGCAGAGCGGACTGGATTTCCATCGCAACATGGCCAGCCACGATCTGCACCTGCCGGTGGTGTTCATCACCGGCCACGGCGACATCGCCATGGGCGTCAATGCGATCAAGGACGGCGCCATCGAATTTCTGACCAAGCCGTTCCGCGACCAGGAACTGCTGGACGCGATCCACAGGGGCATCGAGATCGATCGCCAGCGGCGCCGCGACGGTGACGCGCTGGGTGCGTTGCAGCTGCGCTGGAGCACCTTGAACGCCGGCGAGCGCGAGGTGGTTGCCGGCGTGGTGCGCGGACGCCTGAACAAGCAGATCGCCGCCGACCTGGGTGTCAGCGAGATCACCGTGAAGGTGCGTCGCGCGCAGGTCATGCGCAAGATGGAAGCACGCACGCTGGTCGATCTGGTGCGCATGTACGACCGGCTGCAGGCCGCTGCGCCATGACCGCCTACGTGGCCCTGCTGCGCGCGGTCAATGTCGGCGGCACCGGCAAGCTACCGATGACCGAGCTGGTGCGGATGTGCGAGAACGCCGGATTCCGGGACGTCCACACCTATATCGCCAGCGGCAATGCCGTGTTCAGCAGTCCGCTCGACGAGACGGGTGTGCGCGACAGTTTGGCGCAATGCCTGCATGCCTATGCCGGCAAGCCGGTAGGCGTGCTGGTGCGTACCGCTGCCGAGATGGCCGCGGTGATCGCCCGCAACCCCTTCAAGGACGCTGCCGGCAACCGTGTAATCGCCCTGTTCATTGATGAGGCGCTGCCCAAGGACCCGCTGCAGGGCGTCACCGGTATCGGCGAAGAACAGCTCGCCCTCGGCAAGCGCGAGCTGTTTATCCACTACGGCGATGGCATGGCCGGTTCGCGCCTGCGCGTCCCCTTCGCAGCAAACGGAACCGGCCGCAACATCAACACCGTGAGCCGTCTGGCGGCGATGGCTGCGGAGCTGGACTGAAACTGCTGTGCAGCCATGCCTCTGCAATCAGCGGGCAACCATCAATCAAAGGCCATACCAAAGCCAATGCTCAGCAGCGGCTGGTCACCCCGCGCGACCGATACCCCGCCGTTGACGTTGTAGCGGCCATCGCGGCTCCAGCGTGACAACCCCAGGGCCAATGCGGACTCGCCGCGATAGCTGGCCGTACCGAAGTTCAACGTGACCTTGCCCGGCAGGTTGGGTGTGACCTGTACCAGCGCCGCCGAGGCAGCGATGCCGCGATTGATCTGTCGCGACATGTGCGAGGCCTGTGCGCCAATGGCCTGCTCCATCGCCTCAACGCGTTGGTCGGTATAGCGGTTCACCGAAGCCATCTGCTCCTGAAGCTGCGCCACGTTGACCGCGTCGGTATCGGCGCTGCCAGCGGCCACATGGGCAATCTGGCGCTCGCCTCCGACGTGCCCGACCGACACGCTGTCGGCGCGATCGGCGATGGCATCGGAACCGAGCGCCACACTGTTGTCTTCACTCGCCTGCGCGCCGGAACCGGCTGCCACGGCGCCCTGGCCCGTGGCTTCAGCCGGCGCACCATCGGCCACCAGCGCCTCGTTGCCGGTAGCGCCGTAGTAGGGTAGATCCGACCCGGCACCACCGCCCGCTTGGCCTTCCAGCGCGCCGACACGATCCTGTAGTCCATCCAGCTGCCGGCCGATGCCTTCGCCGATGGCCGACAACTGGCCGCCATTGACCGCCTCGCGGCTGCCCAGCTGCACGCGACCGTCGGCGACGTTGGCCAGCACGGTGCCTGCGGCCCCACCGAACATCACCTGGCTGCGATCGCTGCCCGCCACATAGCCGACCGTCTCCTGGACATCACCATTGTCGCCAACCAGCCCGGCCTGCTTCAGCTGGCGCAGATTGATGGCGTCGGTGTCCTCGCTGGCATCGGCCACGTGGGTGATCTGGCGCTCGGCACCATCACGCCCGATCGATACGGCGTTGGCACGGTCGGCCACCGACCCTGCGCCCAGTGCAACGGCACCGTCCGCAGACGCCTTCGCCCCCTGCCCCAGCGCGATGGCCGCAGCACCGTCGGCCTGCGCCGACGCGCCGATGGCCAGCGCACCCACACCGCTGATCGAGGCGTCGTCGCTGCCATCAGCACGACCGTCAACTTTCAGATAGCGGCTGTCCTCTGGCTGCGCCGCCGACAGGCCGTCCTGCATCTGTGCCAGGGTCACTGCATCGGTTGCGTCATCGGCAGCGGCCAGGCCCTTCAACTGCCGCGCACCCGCCGACCCCGTCAGGTCGACCACGCTACCGGCGCGGCCGGCCGCCACGGCAATGTCGCCGCTGGCGGCATCCTGGCGTACCAGGCCTGCGTCGCCGTCGTTCCACGCATCGATCTGGCGCTGCGTGTCCAGCACGTCGTCTTCGGTATGGGTGACCCGCTGGTCCAACAGCTGCAGCTGCCCGTCCACTGCACCCAGCGCGGAGCCCGCATCGTGGAAACGGCTGCCCTGCACGATGTAGGTCGGGCCTGTCACGTTGCCGGTCGTCGCGTCGACGTGCGCGCCGCCGCCGAGGGCGGCAACCACGCTCCGCAGCTGCTGAAGGTTGACCACATCGGTCGCTTCGGTGCCGTTGGCCACGTTGATCAACTGGCGCGTACCGATAGAGCCGCCACCAAGGGACAGCACCTGGTCGCGATCCGCAACCGAGCCGGCGCCCAGCGCCACCGCATTCTCGCCGTTGGCGCGCGCGCCGGCACCGATGGCGACGCTGTCCTGCCCGGCAGCACGCGCGTCGGCACCCACGGCCAGTGAATGTTGGCCGCCCGCTGCGGCCGCACTGCCCAGCGCCGTGCTGCCGGTCGCGCCGGTGGTCGCGGGCGCATCGACATCACCGGCTGCGGCCTGGAAGTAGCGCTGGGCAACCACCAGATCGCCGCCCAGATCGACCAGTGCGGCACGCTGCGCGCGGTCTTCCRCATCCAGTGCATGCAACGCATCACCGGCGCTGTGCACGGTGGTACCCACCACATCGAAGTCCGGCGCCCGCAGGGTGCCATCGGCGGCCACGCCCGCGCCTGCGCCAAGCGCCGCTGCCACACTGGCCACGGCGGCATCGGACTGCGCCTTGTTGATGGCCTCGTCGCCAGCAACGGCATCGGCCACACCGCCCAGACGGCGGGCGCCTGCAGTTCCAGCCATACCAATGGCGGCGCCATCACGATCCACACCGACCGTCAGGTCGCTGCCCGGCGCGGCCTGCTGGACCATGCCGATGGTGCCCTGGCTGATCCGCGTATGCAGATCGTTCACCGATACGTCAACGCTGGAGAGGCCGCCGTCCAGCGCGGTGAGCGCGCTGCCGATGGTGGTATGGGTTCCGCCGTGGGCGAGATCGAAGTCGGGCGCGATGACAGTGCCATCGGCCGACAACGCACCACCGGTCGCCTGCAGAAGTCCCTGCAGCTGCTGCACACTGACCGCGTCATTGTCCTGGGTGCCAT
>NZ_JBFRFE010000317.1:0-4868 GCF_052114665.1 Stenotrophomonas sp. 2YAF22
CCTTCGTGCTGGTCTGGGTGCTGGCCAGTGCCGGGCCACGCTCGCTGATCCCGCGCCGCTGGGGGCTGCACCTGCTGCGCGGCGGGCTGGGCATGGCGATGATCGGCTGCTTCGTGTTCGCCCTGCGCGACCTGCCGCTGTCCACCGCCTACACCATTTATTTCGTCGCGCCGCTGCTGATTGCCGCACTGTCGGTGCCGCTGCTGGGCGAGCGGGTCGGGCCGCGGCGCTGGGTCGCCATCGGCATCGGCCTGGTCGGCGTGCTGGTGGTGCTGCGGCCGGGCGTGGGCGGTTTCATCTCGGTGCCGGGCCTGATGGTGCTGGCCGCCGCCACCGCCTATGCCATCGCCGCGATCACCGTCAGCCTGCTGACCCGCACCGATACCTCGCAGTCGATGGTGGTCTGGTTCCTGGTCATCATGGCCATCGGCGCAGGGCTGCTGGCGATCCCCGGCTGGGTGCCGCTGCAGATGGCGCATGCGCCGTTGATCGCCGGCATGGGCCTGGCCGGCGCACTGGGCCAGATCGCACTGACCAAGGCCTTCCAGCTGGGTGAGGCCTCGATGATCGCGCCGCTGGAGTACAGCGGCCTGGTCTGGGTGATCGGCTGGGACCTGGCGTTCTGGGGGCAGCTGCCTGATGGCTACACCTGGGCGGGCGCGGCGATCATCGTCGCCTCGGGCCTGTACCTGCTGCACCGCGAACGGGTGAACCGGCAGGAGCCGCCGAAACCGTTGGACCATCCCTGAACCGGTTTGGCCGGGGAATGGGGTCAGAGCCCCTGCGGGGATCCGACCCCGGCCAATGCGCCGGTGCGGGCGACTTAGAACCAAAAGGAATAACATTCTGGCCCATGGCGCGGGCGCGCGAGCGCCGGCGCTGGTAGGCTGCACGCCCCCTTCCATCGCCCTCCCGGTGAGCTGATCCCGTGATCGAGTTCCAGCGCCTGCACAAATCCTATGCCGTTGCCGGCCGCGCAGTCAGCGCGCTGCAGCCGCTGGACCTGACCATCGAGGCCGGCGAGGTGTTCGGCATCATCGGCCATTCCGGTGCGGGCAAATCGACGCTGATCCGCATGATCAACCGCCTGGAGGAGCCCAGTGGTGGCCGCCTGTTGATCGCCGGCGAAGATGTCACCGCGTTGGATCCGGAAGGCCTGCGCGCGCTGCGCCGCCGGATCGGCATGATCTTCCAGCACTTCAACCTGCTGTCCTCGCGCACGGTGRCSGGCAAYGTCGCCTTCCCGCTGGARCTGGCCGGAACGCCGAAGGCCGAGATCGATGCACGCGTGGCCGAACTCCTGCAGACCGTGGGCCTGCAGGCGCATGCGGACAAGTATCCCGCGCAGCTGTCGGGCGGCCAGAAGCAACGTGTGGGTATTGCCCGGGCGCTGGCCACCCGTCCGCAGATCCTGCTGTGCGATGAGGCCACCAGCGCGCTGGACCCGCAGACCACCGCCTCGGTGCTGGCGCTGCTGTCGAAGATCAACCGCGAACTGGGCCTGACCATCGTGCTGATCACCCACGAGATGGATGTGATCCGTCGTGTCTGCGATCGCGTGGCCGTGCTCGATGCCGGGCAGCTGGTCGAGACCGGCCCGGTAACGAAGGTGTTCCTGCACCCGCAGCACCCGACCACCCGCCGTTTCGTCAGCGAATCGGAGCAGGTGGACGAGGGGACGCTGCACCGCGATTTCGACGCGGTCGGTGGCCGTGTCGTGCGCCTGACCTTCCTCGGCGCCGACACCTACGAACCCCTGCTTGGCAGCGTCGCGCGGCAGACCGGGGTCGACTACAACATCCTGTCCGGCCGTATCGACCGGATCAAGGACACCCCGTATGGACAGCTGATCGTCGCCCTGGTGGGCGGTGATCAGTCCGCTGCGCAGGCCGCGTTCGTGGCCGCCGGCGTTCACGTTGAGGAACTGCGCCGATGATCATCGCCACCGCTGGCGGCTTTTTCCGTCACCTGGATGCAGGCAAGTGGGCCGACATCGGCCAAGCCACCATCGACACCCTGCTGATGCTGGCCGGTTCGCTGCCGCTGACCCTGGCCATCGGCCTGCCGCTGGGCGTGCTGCTGTACCTGTTCGGTGCGCCACAGCTGAAACGCCGGCCGGTTGCCTACGGCGTGCTTGCGCTGGTGGTGAACCTGCTGCGCTCGGTGCCCTTCATCATTCTCATGATCGTGCTGATCCCGGTGACCCTGTTCATGATGGGCACCTCGCTGGGCGTGCGTGGCGCGATCGTGCCGCTGGTCATCGGCGCTGCACCGTTCTATGCGCGGCTGGTGGAAACCGCCCTGCGTGAAGTGGACCGCGGGGTGATCGAGGCGACCCAGGCCATGGGCGCCACCACCTGGCAGCTGGTCACCCGCGTGCTGCTGCCCGAAGCACGGCCGGGCCTGATTGCCGGTGCGACGGTGACCACCGTGGCCCTGATCGGCTTCACTGCGATGGGCGGTGCGATCGGTTCCGGTGGCCTGGGCGACCTGGCCTTCCGCGACGGCTACCAGCGCTCGCACACCGACGTGGCGCTGGTCACGGTGGTCCTGCTGCTGGTGCTGGTGCAGCTGCTGCAGATGCTCGGCGACCGTCTGGTCGCGCATTACAGCCGCAGATAACAGAATGCCGGGCGGCGCCCGGCATCGTTCAGGGTGGTGCCGGCCGCTGGCCGGCAACCTCATGTCTTGTCTGGTAGTGCCGGCCGCTGGCCGGCAACCTCATGGACGCGGGAAACATCGTGCAGTTGCCGGCCAGCGGCCGGCCCTACCACCGTGTGCGGTCAACGCACGTTCGGTACTTCGTAGCCCAGCTTGCCCACCTGCTCGGCGTGCTGCGGCACGCGCTTGAGCTTATCGGTGTTCACCCCGTACTCGTCGCGCAGGCGTTCGGCCAGGTCCTTGTACAGCGCCTTGTCCATGTCAGGCGTGCGGGCGAAGATCCAGGCCATCTCGCGGCCCGGGTAGCCGATCAGCGCCCAGGAATAGTCCGGCGCCACTTCCAGCACCCGCGAATGGGTCGGCACGACCCGGTAGAACCAGGTGCGCCAGCCGTGGTTGCCACTGTCGGGATCGACGCTGGCGCGCGCACGGATTTCCTGCAGCGGTTCACCGAAACCATCGCGGTAGCGATAGGTGATGGCGACCTTGTGGTCCTCGCGCAGCTCGTACTGGTTGACGCTGGCGACGTGGCCGCGCTCGATGAAGTTCGGCACGCGGCCGATCACGTACCAGGTCCCCATGAAGCGCTGCAGGTCGATCACCCCATCTGCAGAGGCTTCCGCGGCGCTGTTGCGGGACGACGGTGGGGAATTGGCAGCCACTGCCGGACCGCCCAGGGACAGGGCCAGCAACACAGCGCAGAGCGGGCGGATCGAGGTCATGCGGGAGCGGGCTCCAGTGGGCTTGCCCGCGCATGGTCACTGTGTGCACGCCATCCGTCAATGGTGTCGCAGCCGGTGAGAAGCCCCGCAGCCAAGCTGACCGCCATCGACCACCGGAGAATCCGCATGCGCACACGTCCCCGCCACCGCCCGCCAACTGAACGCGTCAGCGAACGCGCCGATCCGCGCCTGTTGCGGGTGGTGCCGCAGCTCGCCCTTGCTGGCCTGGCCGTGGTGCTGGTGTGGCCGGCCGCGCGCGGCAGCAGTGCCTGGCTGGGCTGGCTGCCGCTGTGGCTGGTCGGCATGCCGTTGGCGGCCTGGTGGGCACTGCTGCGCTGCCCGTTGCCAACGCTGGCCGCGCTCCGCTCGCTGCGACGCGACCATGGGCAGGCCCGGCGGCGCTCCCCCACACGTACGCGCAAGGCGCACACCGCCACGGCCTGACCTTCGACACGGGGGCGGCCCCGGTGATCCATGCTAGCGTTCCACGGCTAATGACTGCCTGGAGCTGCAATGTCACGATTCGCTTCCGCCTGCCTGCTGGCCGGCATGATGACCGCTGCCTCGGTGGGTACCGCCGTGGCCGCTGAAGACACCGACCGTTACGCCTGGCTGGAGGACGTCACCGGCGACAAGCCGTTGTCCTGGGTCAAGGAACAGAACGCCAAGTCCGAGGCGCGCCTGGCGCAGACCCCGGCCTTCAAGCAGATGGAGAGCAGCATCCGCGAGGTGCTCGACTCGGACGCCAAGATTCCCGGCGTGCAGAAGATCGGCGATTACTACTACAACTTCTGGAAGGACAAGCAGCACGAGCGTGGCCTGTGGCGTCGCACCACCCTGGCCGAGTACCGCAAGGCCTCGCCGACCTGGGAAACCGTGCTCGACCTGGATGCGCTGAACAAGGCCGAAAACGAGAACTGGGTCTGGCACGGCGCTGACTGCCTGCGTCCGGATTACAGCCGCTGCCTGATCGCGCTGTCGCGCGGCGGTGCCGACGCCGATGTCACCCGCGAGTTCGACCTGGCCAGCAAGAGCTGGATCAAGGACGGCTTTTTCCGTCCCGAATCGAAGGGCGGCCTGAGCTGGATCGACCGCGACACCGTGTTCGTCTACACCGATTTCGGCAGCGGCTCGATGACCACCTCCGGTTACCCGCGCGTGGCCAAGCTGTGGAAGCGTGGCACGCCGATGTCCGCCGCCAGCCTGGTCTACGAAGGCAAGCCGGAAGACATGTACATCGCGGCGATGCACGATGACACCCCGGGCTTCGAGCGCAACCTGGTCAGCCGTACGCTGGCCTTCTACAACAACGAGATCTACCTGCGCGGCGACGATGGCAAGCTGACCAGGATCGATGCGCCGAACTCGGCCGAGAAGGGCCTGCACAAGCAGTGGCTGACCCTGGAACTGCGCGATCCGTGGACCGTGGGTGGCAAGACCTACGCCTCCGGCGCACTGCTGGTGACCAAGCTGGATGATTTCCTG
>NZ_JBFRFE010000318.1:0-4861 GCF_052114665.1 Stenotrophomonas sp. 2YAF22
CCTGCGCACCTGGGATACCGCCCACAACAACGGCGTGCTGATCTACCTCTTGCTGGCCGACCATGCCATCGAGATCGTGGCCGACCGCGGCCTGCAGGGGCGGGTCGCGCCCGAGCAATGGCAGCGGGTCTGCACCCACCTGCGCGAGGGCCTGCGCGGTTCGCAGCCGGTGGCGGCGCTGCGTGATGCCATCGATGAGGTTTCCACCCTGCTGGAAGGGCACTTTCCGGCCTCGGCGCGGTCCGATCAGGACGGCCTGCCGGACACGCCGCAGATCCTGGGCTGAAGCCCGGCAATCGCGTGACCGGGGCCGCCGCGAGGCCGCTCCCGGGCGGCGCTAGAATATCGGCATCCCTGCAAGGCGCCCTTCATGATCTATTTCCACGACATCGACCCCATCGCCCTCTCGCTGGGACCGATCAAGGTGCACTGGTACGGCATCATGTACCTGCTCGGCTTCACCGCCGCCTGGCTGTTGGGGCGCAAGCGCATCGCCGACGGGCGCCTGCCGGGCGTCGATGCCAACGGCTTCTCCGACCTGCTGTTCTACGCCATGCTCGGCGTGGTGCTGGGCGGCCGCATCGGCTACATGCTGTTCTACGCGCTGGGCGATTTCCTGCACAACCCGCTGCTGCTGTTCAAGGTGTGGGACGGCGGCATGAGCTTCCACGGCGGCCTGCTGGGCGTGATCGCCGCCTGCTGGTGGTGGTCGCGCAAGCACGCGCTGCACTTCTTCGACACCATGGATTTCATGGCGCCGCTGGTGCCGTTGGGCCTGGGTTTTGGCCGCGTCGGCAACTTCATCGGCGCCGAGCTGTGGGGCAAGTACACAGACGGCAGCTGGGGCGTGGTGTTCCCGTCCGGCCTGCCGGCGCCGCTGAACCAGCTCGACCACGCCACCCTGCAGTCGCAGTTCGCCAGCGGCGCGCTGAATCAGTTCGCCCGTCATCCGTCGCAGTTGTATGAAGCGCTGCTGGAAGGCCTGGTGATGTTCGTGGTGTTGTGGACGGTGTCGGCCAAGCCGCGCCATCGCTATCTCATCGGCGGCCTGTTCGCGCTGCTGTACGGCATCTTCCGCTTCGCCGTGGAGTTCGTGCGCATGCCCGACAACGGCGTCTATGTGGCGTTCGGCTGGCTGACCAAGGGCCAGATCCTGTGCGTGCCGCTGATCGCCTTCGGCCTGGTGTTGCTGGTGATGTCGCGCCGCGCGCCGGTGCTGCAGCCGCAGCCGCTGGTGGTCGCCGAGGGCAAGGCATGAAGGCTTACCTGGACCTGCTCTCGCACGTGCTCGAACATGGCGCGGAGAAGAGCGACCGTACCGGCACCGGCACCCGCAGCGTGTTCGGCTGGCAGATGCGCTTCAACCTCAACGACGGTTTTCCGCTGGTCACCACCAAGAAGCTGCACCTGCGCTCGATCATCCACGAGCTGCTGTGGTTCCTGAAGGGCGATACCAACATCGGTTACCTCAAGGACAACCAGGTGCGGATCTGGGACGAGTGGGCCGACGACAACGGCGACCTCGGCCCGGTGTACGGCAAGCAGTGGCGCAGCTGGGCCACGGCCGACGGCGGCAGCATCGACCAGATGCAGTGGCTGGTGGACGAGATCAAGCGCAATCCGGATTCACGGCGGTTGGTGGTCAGTGCCTGGAACGTGGGCGAGCTCTCGCAGATGGCGCTGATGCCGTGCCACAACCTGTTCCAGTTCTACGTGGTCGACGGCAAGCTCAGCTGCCAGCTGTACCAGCGCAGTGGCGACATCTTCCTCGGTGTGCCATTCAACATCGCCAGCTACGCACTGCTGACGCACATGGTGGCGCAGGCCACCGGCCTGGGCGTCGGCGATTTCGTGCACACGCTGGGCGATGCGCACCTGTATTCGAACCACTTCGAGCAGGCCCGCGAGCAGCTGTCGCGTGCGCCGCGCGCGTTGCCGACGCTGTGGTTGAACCCGGAGGTGACCGATCTGTTCGGCTTCCAGTTCGATGACATCCGCATCGACGGCTACGATCCGCATCCGGCGATCAAGGCGCCGGTGGCGGTGTGAGTGCGCGCCCACGCGTTGCGGCGCTGCTGGCATTGGCTGGCCTGGCGCCGCTGAGCCTGGTCCAGGCGGCGCCTGCAGACACCCTCGCATTGGCCCGGCAGGTCAACGAGCAGATCGTGCACAAGCACATGCGCGGGGAATTGCAGTCCTTCGTCCGGACGCTCGATAGCGGCGCCCTGCTGCCCAGCGACATACCGGCCGGCTGCCAGGCGCAGGTGCGCGAGGCGGTGACCGGCATGTACGCGGCGATGGCCGAGCACCTGAAGGCTGGCATCGAAGAGCCCGCCTACCAGCATGAGCTCGAGCAGCGCCTGGCGGTCGTCTATTCCAGCAAGGATCTGCAGGAATTCCTGGCGCGCAGCGGCGGTACGGACGTTGCCACGCTGTCCAGCGACATCCTGTCGGGACCGGGGCTGAAGGAGATCGAGGACGCGCAGATGCAGAGGATCCTCGAAGGCCTGGACGAGAATTCCACGTCGAACCCCGCGCTGGCTGCGGCGCTGCGCGCGGCCAGTACCGCCAACGAGGCCTGTACACGCCTGCAGATCGACGCCGGCTGAGGAGGCCGCACCATGAAACTTTCGATGATCGTTGCGCTGGACCGCAATCGTGGCATCGGCCAGGGCAATGCCATGCCCTGGCACCTGCCGGACGACTTCAAGCACTTCAAGGCGTTGACCCTGGGCAAACCGATCCTGATGGGGCGCAAGACCGCCGAATCGATCGGCCGCGTGCTGCCGGGTCGGACCAACCTGGTGCTGACCCGCAGCGGCCAGGTGCCGTTCGAGGGGATGCGTGCGGTGGCCGCGCTGGACGAGGCGAAAGCGATTGCAGAAGGTGAGGGCGCCAGTGAGCTGTGCATCATTGGTGGTGGCGAGATCTTCCGCCAGCTGCTGGACCAGGCCAGTGATCTGTACCTGACCTGGGTGGATGCCGAAGTACCGGCCGACACCCACTTCCCCGAGCTGGACCCGGGTGACTGGCAGGAGGTGAGCAGTGAGCCGCATCCCGCTGACGAACGCCATGCCTACGCCTTCCGCTTCATGCACTACGTCCGCCGCTGAGCGCGACGTCCTGTAGAGCCCGGCCTTGCTCGGCTCTACAGGATCGTTTTACGGCATCCGGTAGTGGCCGATGATGGCGTGCTGGAACAGCAGGTTCTCTTCCCGCGTACCACGCGCGATGTTGTGCAGCACCAGCGGCGTGCCGTCGGCCAGGCGCCGGTCGGAGACGATGCCCACGTGCAGCAGGCCGTTGCCGTTGAGCTTCCAGGCCACGATGTCGCCGGCAGCGAAGTCGCTGGGAAGGGCACTGATCGGCTGCTGCCAACCCTGGCGGTCGAACCAGCGCATCAGGTTGGGCACGCGCCGATGGTCGATGTTCCGATCCGGTCGGGACAGGCCCCAAAGGGCCGGATAGGCGCTGAAATCAGCACGCATGTCTTCGTTCACGCGGACCTGCAGGTCCAGCCCTTGCGTACGCAGTGCGCGGACCACTACGTCGGTGCATACGCCGCGATCAGCGGGCACGTCGCCACCGGGGTAGGCGAGCACCTGATAGGCAGGGTCGTAGCGGGTGGTGACGCCGATCTGCGCGCGGGCGGCAGCGACCAGCGGTGGTGAGGGTGCCGTTGCTGAAGCCGGGGCGGCGGCCTTGTTGGCGCCGGAGGTCGCTGGCGACGACGTGGGCTGGCAGCCGCTGGCCAGGGCCAGCGTCAGCAGCAGCACCGTCCATGGTGCGCGGTTGCCTGGCTTCATGCCGAAGGGGGCGTGCCGTTGTTGTTGTTGCCACCCCCACCACGGCGGCGGCGCCGACGCGGACCACGGTTGCCGGGGGCGCCGGCCGTTGCTGCGTTGCCGTTGCCCTGGCTGTTGTCCTTGCCTTGCCCTGCCGCGCGCTCATGTGCAGGCCGTGCAGGCGGCCGCGCGTTGGCGACCGGTGCCGGCACGTCACGTCCCGGAACCTGCACCACACGCAGCTCATCGGTGTCGAGCTGGATTGCGGTGAGCTTGCCGCCCCACACTGCACCGGTGTCGATCGCGTGGATGCCCTGGGTGATGGTCAGGCCCAGCGCGGACCAGTGGCCGCAGACCACCTTCAGGTCGCGCTCGACCCGGCCCGGCACTTCGAACCAGGGATACAGCCCCTGTTCCTGGGTGCCCGGCGTACCCTTGTCCTCGATGCCGATACGGCCGCGCGAGGTGCAGTAACGCATGCGCGTCAGCACGTTGATGATCGCCCGCGAGCGCTCGTAGCCGGTCAGGTTCGGCGCCCAGCTGGGCTTGTCGCCGTACATGTTGCGGAACAGCTTGCGGTAGCCGGCGCCGTGCAGCTGCACTTCCACTTCGGCCGCATGCTTCTCGGCCATCTGCGTGGTCCACTTCGGCGCCAGGCCGGCATGCACCATCATCCAGCCCAGTTCGCGGTCCACGTGCACCAGCTTCTGCAGGCGCAGCCAGTCCAGCAGCACATCACGGTCTTCGGCCTGGACGATGCGCAGCAGGTCCGGGTTGACCTTGCGCTGCTCTTCCTCGGTGCGCGCACCGACGGCCAGCAGGGAAAGGTCGTGGTTGCCGAGCACCACCACGCTGTGTTCGCGCAGCGAATGCACCAGCCGCAGCGTTTCCAGTGACTGTCCACCGCGGTTGACCAGGTCGCCGCAGAACCACAGGGTGTCCTGCGCCGGATCGAACCGGATCTTCTCCAGCAGGCGCTGGCCTGCGCGAACATCATCAGTTCCACGTCCGACGGCGACCGGCCCAGCGCGGTGAAGCGCTCGCGCAGGTAGTCGATCTCGTCCTGCGCCATGGCC
>NZ_JBFRFE010000319.1:0-4842 GCF_052114665.1 Stenotrophomonas sp. 2YAF22
GGAAGGCTGAGGGAACCGTGTTGCTCACGGTCCGGGTGTAGTAGTTGTGGTCATCCGGGGCCGGGTTGCCGTTGTAGCGCAGGCTCCGGTGCGACGGCCACCTCTGCCGGCGGTGGCGGCGGCAGCTGCAACGCACTGGCGATGTCGGCCAGCTGCGCGACCACGCGGCCACCGACATCACTGTCACCGGCGCCCATTGCCTTGTTGCGCAGGAAATCACGCTTGATCTGCGCCCAGCGTTGCGCGCGTTCTTCATCGAGCACGCCACGCAGCTCGGCCAGCTTCAGCAGATTCTCTTCGGCACCGGTGGTCAGCAGCTGCGCTTCGCCCAGGTAGTGGTCGGAGATCAGCTGCTGCAGCTCGTCGTCATTCATCACCGGCGAAATCTTCTCCGCCAGCTTGTTCATGTTGCGGTAGCTGCCCTGCAGGCGGAAGGGCGGCTCGGTGCGATAGCGGTCATCCTGGGCAGCGCTGGCGATGTACTGCTGGTTGACCCTGTAGACCACATCGCGGACCTGCAGCATGCGCTGCAGGGTGGCGGTGATCTCGTTGATCTCGGCGCCGCTGTAGGCGTGGCTCAGGCCGTTGGTGGACACATCCTTGCCCATCGCGCGGTCGACCAGCAGGTACAGGTCGGCCATCTCGCGCGTGGCCAGCGGCGCCAATACCGGGTTGGAGGTCAGGCTGTTCTCGATGTAGCTGAGCGTGAAGGCTGCTTCCATGCCGCCGAGCACATCGCCCAGGTTGTAGATGTCGGCACGGTTGGCCAGCATGTCCGGAATCTTGAACACTTCGCCGGATTCGGTGTACGGGTTGCCGGCCATGACCACGCAGAACTTCTTGCCACGCATGTCGTAGGTGCGCGTACGGCCGCGCCATACGCCTTCGATGCGGCGCGTGCCATCGCACAGCGAGATGAACTTCTGCAGGAACTCGGGGTGCGTGTGCTGGATGTCATCGACATACAGCATGGTGTTGTTGCCCATCTCCAACGCCAGGTTGAGCTTTTCCAGCTCCTGCCGCGAGGTGGCGTCCGGTGCCTGCTGCGGATCCAGCGACCGCACTTCGTGGCCCAGCGCCGGGCCGTTGATCTTCATGAAGACCAGGCCGAGGCGATGTGCCACGTACTCCATCAACGTGGTTTTGCCGTAGCCGGGCGGCGAGATCATCATCAGCAGGCCCATCAGGTCGCTGCGCTTGTTCTCGCCAACGGTGCCCATCTGCTTGGCCAGGTTGTCGCCGATCACGCCGAGATATACGTCGTTGATCAGCTTGTTGCGCACGAAGGACGACAACGGCCGGGCCTTGAACTCCGACAGCCGCAGGGTTTCGCGTTCGCGACCGATGATGCCCTGGCGCACCGCCTGATAGGCATGGAAGGCCGGTACGAACGACTGCAGGTGGTGCTGCAGGCGTGCCAGGAAATCGTCCAGCGACACGGTCAGGCTGCCGTTGTGGATGCGGGCGTGTTCACCCAGCAGGCCGCTGACGTCCGCCTGCAGCGGTGCATCGCTGGCACGGGTGCGCAGCTGTCGCTGCACCAGCAGCAATGCCGCTGCTTCTTCGACATAGCCGGCATGCGCCGACTGTGCCGGCAGCCCGGCGAGCGCCCGCAGCCATTGCCCGGCCAATGCCCAACGCATGGCCAGCGGATCCTGCGATCGCTGCAGCGCACGTTCAAGCGCATCACGCTGGCCCGCCTGCTCCAGTTGCTGCGACAGCGCGTCCAGCAATGCCTGCGCGTGCCGGCTGGTGCTGAACACCGGCTCGCCGGCCACCAGTTCTTCGCCCAGGTATGCCGCTGCTGCATCGGCGGCGGCGGCGTCGAACGGCAGTGCATGCGCGAGTGCATGGTCATGCAGCGCCTTGGCCATTTCCGCACGCAGGGCCTGGCGCCCCTCATCGGAACCGAACAGACGCGCGATGGCCTCGGCACCGGCCTGTCGGCCGGGCCACTGCGCCACGGCTTCATCGCGTTGCCGCGCGGCCCAGAACAGCAGTGCCAACGCACGCACATGGGGCGAATGCCGCAGCGGGCCGGCGGCCTGCTGCAGCGGCAGCAGCGCGCGAAGGATCAGGGCGGCGTCATGGTCATGGATACCGCGCTCGTAGCCCTCGCGGTAACGGGGCGCGGCAAAGGCGCGGACCCGCTGGCCCAGCGCTTCCGGTTCGGCTGCATCGTGCTGCAGCTGGGCCAGGTCCAGGCCATCGCGGCCCTCCTCCGCAGCCAGCAACAGGCACCCGGCCAGGTATTCGCCGCGGTAGATCGCTGCCGATTCCGAATCCAGGGTCACCGGCCAGAACGGCTTGAGCGCATCCAGCTCGGGATCGTGCAGGGTCTCCAGGAAATCGGTGCCGGTGAGATGGATGGCAAGGGTTTCACCCCGTGGCAGCAGGGTCAGGTCCAGCGCCTGGGTGTTCACGCTGAATCGATGGCGCGGGCCAAGGCGGACCACGTTGCCACCGGCCTCGTACAGGTCGCTGCGGTCGCGCAGCTGGCGCACGGCCTGGTCGCGCACGCCCTTCAGGCGCGCCTCGACATCGTCAGCCTTGACGTTGTCGCGCAGCGCACGCAGGCGCTCGGCCAGTTCACGCAGTTTGAGGATCAGCGGATCGCCGGCGAAGAAAGCGTTGAGCTCGTCGGCCGTGCCGAACCGCTCGGTACGCTTTCCGAGGCCATCAAGGATGCGGTTGGCGGCATCGAGCACCGAGCGTGCCTTGCGCTGGCGATCATCCAGCAGGGCCTGCTTGTGCGTATCAAAGGCTTCGACCAGCTCTTCGCGCTTGCTCAGGATGTCGCCGAGGAACTGCTCGTGCTCGCCGAACTGGCTTTCCAGTTCTTCCAGCTGCACCAGCAGGCGCGACAACTGTTCGTCGGCGCGCTCAGGGTCGCTGGCCATCGCCAGCGCGCTGGTGATCGACTGCGAGAACAGGGCGAACTGGGCGGCGAACTGGGCCACAGCTTCGGCCGAACCCAGCGACTTGCGGCGCTGTTCGGCGCGTGCGCGTGCCTGGTTCAGGCGCCCGTACAGCAGCGAGATGGATTCGACGACGCGGGTGCGCGCGGTCGCATCGTCGACCTTCAGTCCGGCCATCAGCTCGGACAGCATGTCCAGATCGCCGGCCATGCCGCGCAGGCCGTCCAGCTGCTCATCCAGCTGGCGTGCACTGGCGGCCTGCTGTGCGGCTTCGTCCAGCGCCTGCATGCGGGCGGTCAAGGGGGCCAGTGCTGCATCGCCGGCAAGGAAGGTACCGGTGGCGGCGCCGACACGGTCGTGCGCCTGCACCAGCTCGGCGGCCATCGCCTCGATGCGCGCAGTATCGATGTAGCGCAGTTCGCGGATGGTCAGCAGTCGACCGCGCAGTGCGGTGATCGCGTTGAGCGCTTCGACGAAGGCCTGCACCTCGTTCCAGTTTTCCGGCTGCAGCCGGCCCAGCAGTGCCTTGTGCGTGGCCTCTGCCTCAGCCATCGCCTGCGCCGACTGCTGGCGGATCGACTGCACCTTCTCGTATTCGTCCAGCACCGATTCGCCGGTGGCGCTGATCTGCCGCAGCAGGGCTTCGGCGCCATCGCAGGCTTCGTCACCCAGCCAATGATGCGCATCGAAAAGCCGCCGGGTGTCGGCTACCAGGCGCTGGTAGCGCTGCACCGATACATCCTGGCCGTCGATCTCGCGCGCCAGGTTGAACAGGTTGGAGATGCCGCGAACCAGCTCGGCGTTGCCGATGCGCCCCATGAAGGTATTGCCGGGCGGACGGCTGGCGGCGAACTCATCGCTGCTGAAGGGCGTCTGCCAGACCTGCATCGGATGGATGCGGGTCGGCTCGGTGCCCTCGGCATGGAACAGCACCATGCGCCCGTCCTGCATGAAGGCATAGCCGTGGCCGAAGACCGGGTTCTGCAGCACGCGCTGGATGGTGTTGTAGACGAACAGCGCCGAACGCCCGCCTTCGCGCTCGTAGAAGATGTACAGCACGTCCTCGCCGTTGGGCGAACGGATGCTGCGCTTGAACTGCATGCCATCCATCGAGGCGTCGAACGCCTTGTGCTCGCCACCCTGCAGGTAATAGCCGCCGGGGAAGATGATGCCGTGGTCTTCGGGCAGCTGCACGCAGGCCTGGACGATGGCATCGTTGCGTACGATGTCGCCGGTAAGCGTGTTGTAGATCAGTCCGCGCCATTCGGTTTCGCGGTAGGGCAGCACTTTCAGCAGCACCAGCGAGCCGACCCGGGCGAACTCGAACTGGGCGTCGTCCAGCGACTGCGTGCTGTCTTCCACCGGTTCGCTGTAGATGCCCTGCCCGGTTTCGGTGTTGTTCTCCACCTTGATGGTGAGATCGCCACCGGTGGTTTCCACGAACAGGGTATCGAGGATGTTCAGATGCGAATGGCGGCCGTTGACGGCAAGGTCGCGCGTGGCGCGCGTCCATTCGAAATCGAAGGGCGGCGGCAAGGCGATGTCACGCTCGCCACGTGCATCGAGATAGGTCAGTTCACCTTCGCGTGACAGCGCCCAGCGGAACACGCGCACGTCGCTGCTGCGCTCGCCGATCTGGAACGAGGCCAGCAGCTTGTCGCCCACCACGATCAGCTGCAGCAGGCGCGCATGCTTGTAGTAGGCGTACAGCTCGTTGAAGTCATGCACGAAGCCGGGCTGGTCGAGGAAACTGCCCTTCAGTTCAAGGGCAGCGACGTCGTAGCCATCAGCGCCCTGTACCAGCCGGTACAGGCCGAACACATCTTCGATGCGGGTCTGGGTCTTGAGCCCGATGAACACGTTGTAGCCGAACAGCAGGCGATCCGGGCCGACCTGGACGATGTCGCGGCCGACACAGTTGTTC
>NZ_JBFRFE010000320.1:0-4807 GCF_052114665.1 Stenotrophomonas sp. 2YAF22
GAACAGCAGGGAGGCCATCCGGCGCCGCGAACGGCCGACCAGGTCTTCATCGGCGATGACGTTGAACGCATCGATCAGGGCCTTGCGCGGCAGTCCTTCCTGGAAACTGCGGTCGATCCGCAGCATCTCGAGGAACTGTTCCAGCGCAGCTTCGTCCTCGCCGGCCAGCAGCAGCTGCACACCCCGCAGGTGGCGTGCCTGCAGATCCTTGCCGTCGGCGGCGATGCGCGCATCCAGCTCCTCGGCGGGCGGGGCATCCTTCAGCGCGGCGGCGAAGGAGAGCCGGGCGCGGCCACGCACGGCGCGGTCATCGGTGGCCAGGTTGGCGGGCAGGGCATCGATCAGGGTAGCGGCCTCGTCCACGCCGCCGACCTGCAGCAGCGCCAGGGCCAGGTCGAGCTTCAGCTCATCCTTGTCCGGCTCGGCGGCGATCTGCGCGCGCAGCACGTCCACCTGCGCCTGCGGGTCCAGCGGCGCTTCGTCTTCGGCGATGGTGTCGCCGACATCAGCCGGCACAACGCCGTGCTGGGCCAGGAATTCACGCAGCTGGCCTTCCGGCAGGGCGCCGGGGAAGCCGTCCACCAGCTGTCCACCCTTGACCAGGAACACGGTGGGCACCGAACGGATCTGGAAGGCTGCCGCGATCTGCTGTTCCTTGTCCACGTCGACCTTGGCCAGCTCGAACGCGCCGTTGTATTCGCCGGCCAGCTTCTCCAGCATCGGGCCGAGGGTCTTGCACGGTTCGCACCAGGTCGCCCAGAAATCCACCAGGACCGGCGTCTGCAGCGACTTCTGCAGCACTTCCGCCTCGAAGGTGGCAGTGGTGGCATCGAATACGTAGGTCGTCTCGGTCATGGGGCATCGTTCGGCATCTGGAGACCGATTCTATGGTGACGAACCTTGCCGGTCTCAACCCTGCGGTCACGCCCACCATGAAATCGCGGACGGCTTGGCGCAGGTGCCAGCTGCCGTGACAATGGCCTGATGTTCTCCTGAAGAGTGGCTGCGATGTCCGTGGTTCGGCTGGATCGTTGGGTAGGCGTGCTCGCCGCAGCCCTGTTCGTGCTGTCGGTGGCCGGCTTCGGTGCGGCCCTGCCGGACTATTCGCAGGCGATGCATCCGGTGACCTGGCTGGGCGCGCACGGCATCCCCCATGCGCTGGGCTTCAACCTGCTGGGCCTGGTGCTGCCGGGTGCACTGGCGGTGGTCGTGGCCGAGCGCCTGCGCCGGCAGCTGCCGGTGGACGCCGCCTGGACGGCACGCGTGGGCAGCCAGATGCTGCTGCTGGCCGGTCTCGCCTTCATCGCGATGGGCCTGCTGCCGCTGGATTTCGAAGACCAGATGGGCATGCAGGGCCCTGCCAGCAAGCTGCACGCCAGCGTGTGGATGGTCTGGGCACTGGCCTTTGTCGCCGGCAGCGTGATGCTGGGCGCGGCGCGGCTGCGGCATTCCGGCGGGCGCAGGCTGGGCCTGCTGACGCTGGCCTGCGGAATCGGTGCCGGTCTGCTGGCGTTCGGCCTGCCGGGGGTACTGCCGGCGGCGCTGGCGCAGCGGTTGGCCTTTGCCTGCTGGGCGCTATGGCTGGCCCTGGCCCTGCCTCTGTCGCGCGGGCGCTGAGACACTTCCCGCAGCCGCGCCGCGCGCCGGTCCGGCAGGCAGGATTGGAGCCATTTGCCGCACTGCGGTACGCTGTACCGCTTTGCCGCCGCAACCGCGTGTTACATGACCAGCGTCGAACCCAACGTTTACGATCCGCAGCAGGTTGAATCCGCCGCCCAGAAGTACTGGGAYGCTACCCGTGCCTTCGAGGTCGATGAAGCCTCGGACAAGCCGAAGTACTACTGCCTGTCGATGCTTCCGTATCCGTCCGGTGCGCTGCACATGGGCCACGTGCGCAAYTACACGATCGGCGACGTGATCAGCCGCTACAAGCGCATGACCGGCCATAACGTCCTGCAGCCGATGGGCTGGGACGCATTCGGCCTGCCGGCGGAAAACGCCGCGATCAAGAACAAGACCGCGCCGGCCGCCTGGACCTACAAGAACATCGACCACATGCGCAGCCAGTTGCAGTCGCTGGGTTATGCCATCGACTGGTCGCGCGAGTTCGCCACCTGCCGCCCGGACTATTACGTCCACGAGCAGCGCATGTTCACCCGCCTGATGCGCAAGGGCCTGGCTTACCGCCGCAACGCGGTGGTGAACTGGGACCCGGTCGACCAGACCGTGCTGGCCAACGAACAGGTCATCGACGGCCGCGGCTGGCGCTCCGGCGCGCTGGTGGAAAAGCGTGAGATCCCGCAATGGTTCCTGCGCATCACCGACTACGCCCAGGAACTGCTGGACGGCCTGGATGAGCTGGATGGCTGGCCGGATTCGGTCAAGACCATGCAGCGCAACTGGATCGGTCGCTCCGAAGGCCTGGAAATCCAGTTCGACGTGCGTGACGTCGATGGCGCCGCACTGGATCCGCTGCGCGTGTTCACCACCCGCCCGGATACCGTGATGGGCGTGACCTTCGTGTCGATCGCCGGCGAACACCCGCTGGCGCTGCATGCCGCGAAGAACAATCCGGAACTGGCTGCGCTGCTGTCGGAAATGAAGCAGGGAGGCGTGTCCGAGGCCGAGCTGGAGACCCAGGAAAAGCGCGGCATGGATACCGGCCTGCGCGCCGTGCATCCGGTTACTGGTGCCCAGGTGCCGGTTTGGGTCGCCAACTTCGTGCTGATGGGCTATGGCACCGGCGCGGTGATGGCCGTACCGGGCCACGACCAGCGCGACAATGAATTCGCCAACAAGTACAACCTGCCGATCCGCCAGGTCATCGCGCTGAAGTCGCTGCGCAAGGACGAGAGCGCCTACGACGCGACGCGCTGGCAGGACTGGTACGGCGACAAGACCCGCGAGACCGAACTGGTCAACTCCGACGAGTTCGACGGCCTGGACTTCCAGGGCGCCTTCGAAGCGCTGGCCGAGCGTTTCGAGCGCAAGGCCCAGGGCCAGCGCCGGGTGAACTACCGTCTGCGCGACTGGGGCGTGAGCCGCCAGCGCTACTGGGGTTGCCCGATCCCGGTGATCTACTGCGACAAGTGTGGCGCGGTGCCGGTGCCGGAAGACCAGTTGCCGGTGGTGCTGCCTGAAGACGTCAACTTCGTCGGCACCGGTTCGCCGATCAAGGCCGATCCGGAATGGCGCAAGACCACCTGCCCGGACTGCGGCGGCGCGGCCGAGCGTGAGACCGACACCTTCGACACCTTCATGGAGTCGAGCTGGTACTACGCCCGCTACACCTCGCCGGGCGCCCGCGATGCGGTCGACAAGCGTGGCAACTACTGGCTGCCGGTGGACCAGTACATCGGTGGCATCGAGCACGCGATCCTGCACCTGATGTATTTCCGCTTCTACCACAAGCTGCTGCGCGACGCGCGGATGGTGGACAGCAACGAGCCGGCGCGGAACCTGCTGTGCCAGGGCATGGTGATCGCCGAGACCTACTACCGCCCGAACCCGGACGGCTCGAAGGACTGGATCAACCCGGCCGATGTGGAAGTGCAGCGCGACGAGCGCGGCCGCATCACCGGCGCCACCCTGATCGCCGACGGTCAGCCGGTGGTGGTCGGTGGTACCGAGAAGATGTCCAAGTCGAAGAACAACGGCGTGGACCCGCAGGCGATGGTCGGCAAGTACGGTGCCGACACCGTGCGCCTGTTCTCGATGTTCGCGGCACCGCCGGAACAGTCGCTGGAATGGAACGAAGCCGGCGTGGACGGTATGGCCCGTTTCCTGCGCCGCCTGTGGGCACAGGTGCAGAAGCACGCTGCCGAAGGTGCCGCACCGGCGCTCGACGCGGCCGCGCTGGATGCCAGCCAGAAAGCCCTGCGTCGCAAGACCCACGAGACCATCGGCAAGGTCGGTGACGACTACGGCCGCCGCCACAGCTTCAACACCGCCATTGCCGCTGTGATGGAACTGATGAACGCGCTGGCCAAGTTCGAGGACGGCAGTGAACAGGGGCGCGCTGTGCGCCAGGAAGCGCTGCAGGCCATCGTGCTGCTGCTGAACCCGATCACCCCGCATGCCAGCCACGCCCTGTGGCAGGTGCTGGGTCATGGCGAAACGCTGCTGGAAGACCAGCCGTTCCCGCAGGCCGACAGCAACGCGCTGGTACGCGACGCGCTGACCCTGGCCGTGCAGGTCAACGGCAAGCTGCGTGGCACCATCGAGGTGGCGGCCGACGCCGCGCGTGAGCAGATTGAAGCGCTGGCGCTGGCCGAGCCAAACGCGGCCAAGTTCCTGGAAGGCCTGACGGTGCGCAAGATCATCATCGTTCCCGGCAAGATCGTGAATATCGTCGCTGCCTGATGTACCTGGCACCGGCCGCCATCGTGGCGGCCGGTGCGTTGTCGCCACGCCGGGCGCGCCCGGCCGATGGCCCTGCGTTCACGCGGCCTCGGGCACCCTGTCTGTTGCCGTGATCGCCCGGCTCCGCCAGACTGTCTACATGACCCGAATCCTGCTTGCCCTCGTTCTCGTCCTCGGCCTCGCTGGCTGCGGTTTCCACCTGCGCAACAAGCTGATGCTGCCGTCCGACACGGCGCCGGTGAAGGTGGTGTCCACTGCGCCCTACAGTGAGCTGGTCAAGCTGTTGAACCGCAGCCTGCTGGCATCCGGTGCGCGCTTGGCCGATGAGGACAGCAAGGGCCCCAATGCCCAGCTGCAGGTGCTGTCCGAACGCTGGGGCGACCTGCCCATCGCCATCGACTCGCAGGGCCGCGCGCAGGAATACAGCCTGCGCTATGCCGTGATC
>NZ_JBFRFE010000321.1:0-4786 GCF_052114665.1 Stenotrophomonas sp. 2YAF22
TTCAAGTCGCGCGCCGCCGTCGCCATTCTGGCCGCGTCGTCCGTGTTCGCCGCCAACGCCGCCGATGTCACCGGCGCGGGCGCCTCGTTCATCTACCCGGTGATGTCCAAGTGGTCGGCCGACTACAGCACCGCCACCGGCAAGAAGGTCAACTACCAGTCGATCGGTTCCGGCGGTGGTATCGCCCAGATCAAGGCAGCGACCGTGGACTTCGGTTCGTCCGACGCRCCGCTGAAGCCGGAAGAGCTGGCTGCCGCTGGCCTGGCCCAGTTCCCGTCGGTGATCGGCGGCGTGGTGCCGGTGATCAACGTTGCTGGCGTCGCCCCCGGCGCGCTGAAGCTGGACGGCCCGACCCTGGCCAACATCTTCCTGGGCAAGATCACCACCTGGAACGACCCGGCCATCGCCGCACTGAACAGCGGCCTTACCCTGCCCAGCGGCAAGATCACGATCGTCCATCGTTCGGACGGTTCGGGCACCACCTTCAACTTCGTCAACTACCTGTCCAAGGTCAGCCCGGAGTGGAAGAGCAAGGTCGGTGAAGGCACTTCGGTGCAGTGGCCGGCCGGCATCGGCGGCAAGGGCAACGAAGGCGTTGCTGCCTACGTGAAGCAGATCAAGGGCGGCATCGGCTACGTCGAACTGTCCTACGCGCTGCAGAACAAGATGTCCTACGCGGCGATGAAGAACGCGGCCGGCAAGATCGTGCAGCCTTCGGACACCTCGTTCTCGGCCGCCGCGGCCAGCGCCGACTGGGCCAACGCCCGTGACTTCTACCTGGTGATGACCAACGCCCCGGGCGCTGATGCATGGCCGATCACTGCCACCAACTTCATCCTGGTGCGCAAGCAGCCGAAGAACGTGGCGGGCGCCAAGGCCACGCAGGAGTTCTTCCGCTGGGTCTACAAGAATGGCGATGCGCAGGCCAAGCAGCTGGACTACGTGCCGCTGCCGGACGCGCTGGTGCGCCAGATCGAGACCTACTGGACGCAGAACCTGAAGTACTGAGTTCGTTGCAAGGCGTTCCCCCGCAGGAACGGGGCCGGCGGGTCCTCTCTCCCCCGCCGGCCCCACCGGGCGCTGGATCCTTCTGGGTCCGGCGCTCTTCTTTTTTGCAGGGTTGGTCGTGAAAGGCGCTGCGCTTCCGTTGGTGAGTTGTTGCGGCGATGGGTCATGGAAGGCAGGAGCGGGGGCAACGGCTGCCCGGCCCTCCGCCGCGCCGGGGACCGCGCAGAAGCGCAGTTGGTGTCGTCAGCCGACCCGGCGGCCAACCGTGAATCCCGCGAAACCCTTGCCAGAACGTGATCCAGGACACCTCTGTCATGGACGTCATACGGCTGTAACAAAAACATCATTTCATAGCCGCATCCGCCGACACCGTCGGCTCTACCCCGCTATGGAGTGACCATGAAACTGCACTCGGCCAGCCTTGCCGCCCTTTCCCTGGCCATCGCCCTGGGCTTGTCTGCCTGCGGTGGCGACAAGCAGGCCGCTCAGCAGCCGGCCGCTGACGGCGCCGCTGCTCCGGCCGCTGCCGGCGACAAGGTGACCGCTGAGGTCTCCGGTGCTGGCGCCTCCTTCATCTTCCCGCTGGTGTCCAAGTGGTCGGCTGACTACAACACCGCCACCGGCGCCAAGATCAACTATCAGTCGATCGGTTCCGGTGGTGGCATCGCCCAGATCAAGGCCGGCACCGTCGATTTCGGTTCGTCCGACAAGCCGCTGAGCAGCGATGAGCTGGCCCAGGCCGGCCTGGCCCAGTTCCCGTCGGCCATCGGCGGCGTGGTGCCGGTGGTCAACATCGACGGCCTGGAAGCCGGCAAGCTGCGCCTCAGTGGCGCCCTGCTCGCCGACATCTTCCTGGGCAAGGTCAAGACCTGGAACGACCCGGCCATCGTCGCCGCCAACCCGGGCGTGACCCTGCCGGACGGCAAGATCACCATCGTCCACCGTTCGGATGGTTCGGGCACCACCTTCAACTTCTCCAACTACCTGTCCAAGGTCAGCCCGGAGTGGAAGAGCAAGGTCGGCGAAGGCACCTCGGTGCAGTGGCCGGACGGCGTGGGTGGCAAGGGCAATGAAGGCGTTGCTTCCTACGTGAAGCAGATCAAGGGTTCCATCGGCTACGTCGAACTGGCCTACGCCCTGCAGAACGCGATGCCCTACGCCTCGCTGCAGAACGCCGCCGGCACCTGGGTGCAGCCGAACGCTGAAACCTTCGCTGCCGCTGCCGCCAGCGCCGACTGGGCCAGCGCCAAGGACTTCAACCTGGTCATCACCAACGCACCGGGCGAGCAGGCGTGGCCGATCACCGCCACCAACTTCATGCTGATGCAGAAGAAGCCGAAGGATGCCAAGCGCAACCAGGATGCGCTGGCCTTCTTCAAGTGGGCCTTCGAAAGCGGCCAGACCCAGGCCAACGAACTGCACTACGTACCGCTGCCGGCCGAGCTGGTCAAGCAGATCGAAGCCTACTGGGCGACCGAACTGAAGTGATGGACCCGACGGTGCCCGCCACGTGCGGGCACCGTCTCCTGCACATCGTGCTGCCCCGCCCCTTCCTGGCCCTGCCGTCCCCATGAATGCCATCGCCCAGCCTGTAGCCGCCCCGTCCACGCGTGATACGCGTGATGCCCGCAACGACAAACTGTTCCGATGGGTGCTGGTCGGCACCGTCATCTTCGTCCTGATCGCGCTGGCCTGCGCCGCACTGTCGATGCTGTGGGGTGGTCGCCACGCCCTGCAGATGCAGGGCCTGAGCTTCTTCTTCTCCTCCGACTGGAATCCGGTCGAAAACAAGTTCGGCGCCCTCGCCCCCATCTACGGCACCCTGGTCACCGCGCTGATCGCGATGGTCATCGCCGTACCGGTCAGCTTCGGCATCGCCTTCTTCCTCACAGAAGTGGCACCGCGCTGGCTGCGTGGCCCGGTCGGCACCGCCATCGAACTGCTGGCGGGCATTCCCTCGATCATCTACGGCATGTGGGGCCTGTTCGTACTGGTGCCGGTGATGACCGAGTACGTCACCCCGTTCCTCAACGAAACCCTGGGCGAATGGCCGATCATCGGCCCGGTGTTCCAGGGCCCGCCGCTGGGCATCGGCATGCTCACCGCCGGCTTCGTGCTGGCGATCATGGTCATCCCGTTCATCTCCTCGGTGATGCGCGAAGTGTTCCTGACCGTGCCGACCCGCCTGAAGGAATCGGCCTACGCGCTGGGTTCCACCAAATGGGAAGTGAGCTGGGACATCGTGCTGCCCTACACCCGCTCGGCGGTGATCGGTGGCGTTTTCCTCGGCCTCGGCCGCGCACTGGGCGAGACGATGGCGGTGGCCTTCGTGATCGGCAACAGCGTGCGCCTGTCGCCGTCGCTGCTGGAACCGGGCACCACCATCGCCGCACTGATCGCCAACGACTTCGGCGAAGCCACTGAAACCTACCGCTCGGCGTTGCTGCTGCTCGGCTTCGTCCTCTTCATCGTCACCTTCGTGGTGCTCGCCATCGCCCGCCTGATGCTGATGCGCCTGTCCCGCAAGGAGGGCAACTGATGTCCAGCACCGCTGACTCCCTGTACCTGCGCCGCCGCATCGGCAACGTCATCGCCATCGCGATGTCCTGCGCCACTGYGCTGTTCGGCCTGTTCTTCCTCGGCTGGATCCTGTTCACCCTGGCCTCCAAGGGCCTGGCCGGCATCAACCTGGATCTGTTCACCAAGATGACACCGCCGCCGATGCAGGAAGGCGGCCTGGCCAATGCCTTCTTCGGCAGTGCGGTGATGTGTGCGCTGGCGATCGGCATCGGCACCCCGCTGGGTGTGCTGGCCGGCACCTGGCTGGCCGAGTACGGCAACGCCCGCAAGGCCGGCACCGTGGTCCGCTTCGTCAACGACATCCTGCTGTCGGCCCCGTCCATCGTGCTGGGCCTGTTCGTCTACACCCTGTACGTGATGCAGACCGGCGGCAGCTTCTCCGCCTTCGCCGGTGCACTGTCGCTGGCCTTCATCGTGCTGCCGGTGGTGGTGCGTACCACCGACGAGATGCTGCGCCTGGTGCCTTCGCAGATGCGCGAAGCCGCGCTTTCGCTGGGCATTCCGCAGTGGAAGGTGATCGTGCAGGTACTGTACCGCAGTGCCTCGGCCGGCATCATCACCGGCATCCTGCTGGCGCTGGCCCGCATTTCCGGCGAGACCGCACCGCTGCTGTTCACCGCCTTCGGCAACCAGTACTGGAACAGCAACGTGTTCCAGCCGATGGCCTCGGTGCCGGTGGTGATGAACCAGTTCGCCGGCAGCCCGTACGAATCCTGGCAGGTGCTGGCCTGGGCCGGCGCGCTGGTGCTGACCGTGTTCGTGCTGCTGGTCAGCCTCTCTGCGCGCGGCATCCTGCTGCGCAACCGTATCTCCCATGACTGACCTTTCCGTGGATACCGCCATGAACGACCTTTCCAACGCCGTGCCGATGCAGCGCATCGTCGTGCCGGCCTCGCACGAGAACCTGCACGCTCCGGCCCCGGTCAAGCTCGCCGCGCGTGGACTGGACTTCTACTACGACAAGTTCCACGCCCTGAAGGGCATCAACCTGGAGATCCCGGAAAAGCGCGTGACCGCGCTGATCGGTCCCTCCGGTTGCGGCAAGTCGACCCTGCTGCGCATCTTCAACCGCATCTACGCGCTGTACCCGAAGCTGGAAGCGCGCGGTGAGGTGATCCTCGACGGCGAGAACATCCTGTCGCCGAAGTACCCGAGATCACCTCACCGCGCGCTTCCAGCTTCGGGTACAGCGCGTAGA
>NZ_JBFRFE010000322.1:0-4776 GCF_052114665.1 Stenotrophomonas sp. 2YAF22
GGCTGGTGGATGTTGGGCCGGAGGTGGGTGATCACGGCGGGCGCGCTTTGAAGCGGGAAACACGGCAGTGACGATCGAGCATGACATGTGCGCGGTTGTGCAGGCAGCCTGGGTCATTGATGTCGGGCCTGGCGCAGGGGTTGCGTGCGGCCCCAATTGTGGCGAAGGGAACGCCGCAACAGGTGGCTCGCGCAAAAGGTAGCAGGATCGCGCCCGTCGTTACGCACCGGCTAGGGCGGGGCGGGTGAGACGGGGGCGTAGCCGGGGCTGTACTCCTACTTCAGCACGCCACACCGCTCATCCTCAGGCACGCCGCCAGCGGCCATCAGCAGCAATCGATCCTGCACTGTTGGCTCCTGCACGCCCGCGAGGAATTGCTCCAGATAGCTCAATGGCTGCAGTGGCCACTGCAGCGTAGCCTGCAGGTGGAAGATCGCAGGCGCCCGTCGCCCCGCGCCAAGTGGCAGCCTGATCAACAGAAGGAACTGCTGCCTCTCCACGTAGAGGACGGGCACACCCCTGCACTGGACCTGGAAAGAAGACGCTGCGTTCGGCACATCTGTGAACTCGAAACCGTCCCGTGCCCGCGCCTCTGCGAAACGGAGCGCGTGACGGCGCAGCGTCCAGAACGCCTCATCGGATACGCCCCGGTACGCGAGGATCTCTGGCTCTTCAGGCTCTGGCCAATGAATCCGTGCTGCAACGACCAGTGCCAGAAAAAGCACCCACATCATCCCCTGGTGCACCTTCACCAGCGGAGTGCGCACAACCAGCGTGCACTTCACCAGAGCAATCCTTCAGTCTGCCGGCTGCAGCCGTTCGCTTGCATGGGCTGCGAGCCCCATACCGGCCATGATCAGCCCTTCCATCACCCGGTCGCCGACGTACTGGTCCGGCTCGCCGTTCTGGCGGGTGCGTTCTGCAGCCAGCAGCACTTCCAGCACCACACGCAAGCCGGTCAGCGAGCAGTCGACATCAGCCAGCGCCATCTGTCGGCCACGCAGCTGATGGCGCTCTGGCCAGGGCTGGCCGTTGGCGGCAACGCCCGAGCCGATGCTGTGCAGCAGCGCGATGAGGGTGTTGGGATCCACGGCAGGCCCGGCCGAGGGCGCCTCGTGGATGGGCTGTGGGGCAGGGGAGTAGGGCGTGGTCATGGCAGGGCTCCTTGCGTGCAGGCAGAAGCCGCCACCGATAAAGGTGGCGGACGATGCGTGGTTCGAAACCCGGTCTACGCTGGAACCGGCAGGCGCAAGGCCTCCACGCACCGCCCGCCATAGCCGGCCGACGGATTGCCAGCCGGCACCACCTGATGGGTGATGCCGGCTGGCAAGCGTTTACTTCAGCGTAGAACCGGGGTTTCGAAGCCCGGCCACCTGTTCAAGGTGGCACAGCAAGGAATACGCCCGGTTGTGCGCGATGCCAATGCAGTAGGGCTGAAGCCGACACCACTTTCAACATTTTCAGAATCGTTGCATACGACGGAGCGACGCTGGAGCCTTGCGCTGCAATGCTATCGGCGGTGTCGGCTGTGCCTGCCTGCGGACTGTCGGCATCCGCCCGGCGGGATCGCGGGCGGGGCGGATGCGACAGGATTGCCAGAGGCCGTCAGGCGTCAGTAGCCTTTCAACGCGACCTTGGTTCGCTCCAGCCAGGCGGCATTATGGATGCGGGCGTGGCGTGACCAATGCTTGGCATCGTCGATGATGCTGGCGAACAGGCTGCGGGCCTGCTCGCGCAGCAGCGTCATGCCCACTCGCCCTTGTGAGGGCTGGCACTATAGTGGGCGACGCGTGGGCCGCCAATGGGGGTTTGTTGATCGGCCGTGACGAATCACGTTAATTGGACCGCATTTTGCGGCATGCCGCGTGGCACTATCCGGTGTTTTAAGGGGCCAACATATGAATTTGCTGGAAGTCGTAGATTCAGCGGTAAAGATCGGCTTGGGCGCCTTCATTGCAGGCGCCTCTGCGCTTTTGCTCTCGCGCTCACAGCACCGACGCGATCTGGATCGCGCGCGTATAGATCGCGAGTTTCAGATGCTAAAAGATGTCGCAGAGCAGACTGAAAGATTCACTCAGGCATCCCTAAGGCACTGGGCTTTGGCTACCGATGCGCATCGGATGCGTCGATTAGCAAAGCCATTGAGTTCGCGCAAAATTGCCAATCTTGGAGAGAGTAACGATGCGTTGTTCAATATTTTCCACGAGCTAACCAGCTCGGAGGCAAAGCTATTGCTGCTTGGCAAACGAGATGCCCGGCAAGCGCTAAGGAGCTATGGCGAAATGGTAATCGCGTTCAGGCGGTCTGCTATGATCGACTCGGAAACAATGTCGGATCCAGAGATTGAAACTTGGCGCGCAAACATCCTAAAGACCAGAGAACGCCTGTTGGATGAATTACATAGTTGCTACCGACAGCTTGGTTCCTAACATTTTAGTAAAGCCAGCGGGTCTGGAGGGGTATGGAGATTCGACTTTGGGTCACTTGTTTGCTGCTCGCATCCGATTGTGCTGCGGTGGAAGCTCTCCGGGCAATTGAGGCGCTAGGAGCCGCCTCGGCCATCACTAGCCGCCATTCGCACGCAATGTTGCAGGTCAGGGACCACCAGGCCATGTCGCAAGGGTCGAACTGACCCTCAGGAGTGAACATGTGCCCACCTTGGAATCCGAAACCGGCCCAAGGGCCGGTTAGATCTATGCGGTCGTGCGGATCAATCTTGATCATGCTGCGAGCTCGTCCTTGTCGGGTGAACGATCAGGCAGGCAAGAGCCAAGCCAGAGCCGCAGCCATTGCCAAGCGGAGGCGACGAACCCAACCACGGCAAATATGGCATTTCGCATAATGTATATTATGTTCTAACGAACCTGGCCGGGCTGGCATAGCACTTGCCTCGACCATCCCAGGAACCACAACCGCCGCAAACCTCGCCCTCCTGGAGCTTCGCTTCGACATCTTTGGGCTGACGGCCCAGCAGCTGAGACAAATCGCGAAATCTGACGTCCCGCCACGCCGCAGTGCCGCCGCAGGCGCTGAACGGCCAGTTGGGTGCCCCGGCCTTCGCTATGAGATCGAGTCTGACGTTTTCAGAAACGTCCTCCTGCCTACATGCTCGATTCCGTCCCCCTCAAGATATAGAGCTCCAGTTACCCCCAAGGGTAGCTCTTGAATCAACTTGCTCATCGAATCAATTGCCGTAACTGTTAGCGACAAACTTCGTTGATTTACGGGCTCTGCTCTAGGGCGGCCATTGCGTGCATCGTCCAGCGTGCGTGGCACTTCATATCTCAGGATGAATTTGTCTCCCACACGAACGCCACGCCCTTGATCAGGAAATCCAACATAGACAGGTCGACCTGACCCATCTTTCATGATTTCTACGACGAAAAACTCTGCTTGCGCATTCATGAATCAGCCCGCCCTTGCTATTCATCAGTCCAGATCTTCGTCGATGATCTTTGCGCCATCAACAGCATATCCATGGCCACCCACGGAAAATCGGGCAGCGCCGGCGATCTCCGCGAAGGCAACGGCGACACCGAAGCTCCCGCCCCACCTGCCGCGCCAGTCGCGCCACCGGCGGCCATACCCGCAGGCGCGTCCCGCCGCGCTGACGTTCAATTCTGAGGGAAGCCCAAGCCCTCAACCCTGCAGAATTCAGCGCCAGATCCGCGACCACCGTGACGCGTCACGTTAATGGCGCCCGCCAACCCGTCACTCGCCAGCGGAGCGCGCACTCGGCTTGCGCGGCACAGGCAGTCCGCGCGTTCCTTGCACTCGCGATTCAAAAATTGCCAGCCGCAACAGGCCACTTGGCTGCACCCACCCTGTGCCGATCCCGACACAACGCTCCAACTTTTCTCGTTTTCGCTTTAGGAAAAGTCTCAAAAATTGAACGTTTTCGATGCTCGACGCGACAGCAGCGCCAGAATGAGTGCCACGCCACTGGGCGCTGACAACACTCCTGCGCATGAACGGATTCCCTGCACCGCGCCGGCTTCGCCTGGCCCTGCTTGATGACCATGACGTCGTCCGCCGCGGCACGGCCTTCCACCTGGGCAACGACAGCCGCTTCGAGATCGTCGCCAGCCACAGTGACAGCCAGGCGTTCGTGCAGGCGCTGCAGCAGCGTCATGCCGATGTGGCCATCATCGACATCACCCTGGCGCCCGGTGATATCAGCGGCACCGAGCTCGTCGAGCACCTGCGGCAGGCATTGCCGAGGGTAACGCTGCTGGGTTTTGCCGGACAGACCTCGGTGGCGATCATCAACCACCTGCTGGATGCCGGAATCAGCGGTTTTGTCGGCAAATCCGAGCCGTTGATTGAACTGTCCGACGCGGTCGTACGCGTGTCCCAAGGGCTCTGCCGCATTCCGCCGTCGTGCAAGCTGCTGACGCCCTGCGATGCACTTAGCCGCAACGAGCGCGAGGTCATCCGGCTGGTCCTGGATGGGCTGACCGTCTCGGAGATCGCCTTGCATCGCCACCGCAGCATCAAGACCGTCAGCACGCAGAAGATTGCCGCGCTGCGCAAGCTGGGGTTGCGCAATGACGCGGAGATCTTCGCGATACGGCAGCAGTTGGAGGCGCTGTGACCGCGCTGTTCAAGCGTGGCCGCAGGTTCATGCTGCTGGCACTGTTTACCCTGCTTCCCTGTACGTCCGCAGGCGACATCCAGCACGGAAAATGGACAGCGGGGCGCGTGGTCCGGGTGGCCGCGGCCCCCACGCTGCACCCTGTGCCCGAAGATGCTGCCGACCCCGAGGTGCTGCAGACG
>NZ_JBFRFE010000323.1:0-4776 GCF_052114665.1 Stenotrophomonas sp. 2YAF22
ATCCGGACAGGACGTGCCAGCCTTCCTGCTGCTGACCCGCTACACCCCGGTGCGCGTGGAAAGCGGCGAGATGCTCAGCATCGCCGACGTCGAGGAGGTCCTTGGCCTGAAGGCGATCGGCGTGATCCCCGAATCGGGCGACGTGCTCAATGCCTCCAACAAGGGCGAGCCGGTCATCCTGGATGGCGAATCTGCTGCCGGCCAGGCCTATGACGACGCCGTCGCACGCATCCTCGGCGAAGAACGCCCGATGCGCTTCACCAACGTCGAGAAGAAGGGCTTCTTCAGCAAGCTGTTCGGAGGGTAAGCATGGGCCTGTTTGATTTCCTCAAAGCGAAGAAGACCACCGCCGAAACCGCCAAGAATCGCCTGCAGATCATCATCGCGCAGGAGCGCAGCCACCGTGGCGGTCCCGACTACCTGCCACTGCTGCAGCGCGAGCTGCTGGAAGTGATCAAGAAGTACGTCAACATCGACGTCGATGCAGTGAAGGTGGACCTGGTCAAGGATGGCCAGCACGACGTGCTGGACATCTCCGTGGCGCTGCCTGAAGGCCCGGACAAACCCTGACCCCGCGCCCCGCCCGTGCCTGCATGGGCGGGGCTGCCTGACCCGCATGACTGATACCACGCCCGAACCGAACGTTACCCGCGTCGGCGACATCGCCTTCGCCGATGCCCAGCGCCTGCTCGCTGCACATGAGCTGCGGCTGCACCTCGTTGCGCCCGGCGAGCCGATCCCGGGCAGTTACTGGGGCGAGCCCGAGGCGGGCATCATCGCCAGCGACGTGTACGTGCGCGATGACACGCCAGTACACTCGATGCTGCACGAGGCCTGCCACCTGATCGTGCTGCCGCCGGAGCGGCGCGCGCAGGTGCATACCGACGCCACCGATTCGGTGCCCGAAGAAGATGCCACCTGCTACCTGCAGATCGTGCTGGCCGGGCACCTGCCCGGTGTCGGCAGTGAGCGGCTGATGGCCGACATGGATGCGTGGGGGTATACGTATCGATTGGGGTCGACGAAGGCGTGGTTTGAACAGGACGCCGAAGACGCGAAGGCGTGGCTGATCGAACGCGGCTTGCCGGTGGCGTGATCCACCGTGGACCAGGGTCAGATCCCTTTTGCGCAGCAAAAGGGATCCGCCCCCATCGCCCTCAACCCTGCCCCGCCAGTGCGCGCAGGGTGATGCCGACCACATACGCCAGATAGGTACCGGTGGCATAGCCCATCGTGCCCAGCAGCACGCCTACCGGCGCCAACGCCGGATGGAACGCGGCGGCTACCACCGGTGCCGAAGCAGGGCCGCCGATGTTCGACTGCGAACCGATGGCGAAGTAGAAGAATGGCACCTTCAGCAGCTTGCCCAGGCACCACAGCAGCGCGATGTGCACGCTGATCCAGATGATGCCAAGCAGGAACAGCCACGGGCGGTCCAGCAGCGCCAGCAGATCCATCTGCATGCCGATGCAGGCAATCAGGAAATACAGCAGCAGAGAGCCCAGTCGTGAAGCGCCCGCACCTTCCAGGTTGCGAGCCCGAGTAAAGCTCAGGCCCAGGCCGAGCGTGGTCGACAGCACCACCACCCAGACGAACGGCGCATCCAGGCTGAACTGCGACGCCCAGCTGACATTGACCTTGAACCACGCCGCCAGCGGCGCTCCGATGGCATGGGCCAGGCCGACGCCACCGAAGGCCACGGCCACGATCAGCATCAGGTCGGTCAGGCTGGGAATCCGCTCGTGTTCGGCCTGAAAGCGGGTGATGCGCTCCTTCAGCTCGTCGATGGCGGAGGTATTGGCACCGCTGCGTGCATCGATCTTCGCCGCGCGCCCGGCCAGGAAGATCAACGCCGCCATCCACACGTAGCCAACACCCACATCGACCACCGCGAACTGGCCGAACGTGGTCGCGTTGACATCGAACACTTCGCGCATGGCCAGCATGTTGGCACCGCCGCCGATCCAGCTGCCGGCCAGTGCGGCCATGCCGGACCAGGTATCGCCGGCGACGGTGTCGGGATGGATGGCACGCATCACCAGGAACGCGACCACCGCACCCAGCATGATGCTGGCCGAGGCGCCCAGGTACATAAGCACCAGCTTTGGCCCCAGCCGCAGGATGCCCTTGATGTCGACCGCCAGGGTCAGCAGGATCAGCGCCGCCGGCAGCAGGATGTCACGCGCGACCGGGTTGTACAGCTTGGTGTTCTGCCCGTCGATCAGGCCGAACGTGTTGTAGATGCCCGGCAGCAGATAGCACAGCAGCAGCGCCGGCACGAAGGTATAGAAGCGCTTCCACAGGCCCTGCTCGCGCGAAGCGGTCCAGAACACGGCGCCAAGGGTGGCGGCGATCAGGCCGAAGACGACGATGTCGTTCTGGATCAGGGCAGTCGAGGGCATGCAGGCATCCTGGTAGTGCCGGCCGCTGGCCGGCAACCCCATGTAGGTAGGTCGCAACGTGCAGTTGCCGGCCAGCGGCCGGCACTACCGGAAAGCCGGGCGCCGCCACAAGGGCGGCGCCGGTATCGCTTACTCGCCGATGTGCTGCTTCAGCCAAGCGTTGACGGTGTCATGCCAGAGGATGCTGTTGTTCGGCTTCAGCACCCAGTGGTTCTCGTCCGGGAAGTACAGGAACTTCGACTCGATGCCCTGGCGCTGGGCCGCGGTGAAGGCAGCCAGGCCCTGCTCGACCGGAATGCGGAAATCCTGCTGGCCATGGATCACCAGGATCGGCTTCTTCCAGTCAGCCACGTGGTTGACCGGRTTGAACTTCTCGTAGTTCGCCGCCTTCTGGTACGGGGTACCGCCCTGCTCCCATTCGGTGAACCACAGTTCTTCGGTGGCATAGCCCATCATGCGCTGGTCGAACACGCCGTCATGATTGACCAGGCACTTGAACGGGCTGTTCCAGTTGCCGGCGATCCAGTTGACCATGAAGCCGCCGTAGCTGGCGCCCAGTGCGCAGGCCTTGTCACCGTTGAGGAAGTCGTACTTCTTCAGCGCCGCGCTCCAGCCCTTCTGCAGGTCTTCCAGCGGACGGTCGCCCCAGTGCTGGCTGATCGCATCGGTGAAGGCCTGGCCGTAACCGGTGGAGCCATGGAAGTCGATCATCACCACGGCGTAGCCCTGGCCGGCGTACGTCTGCGGGTTCCAGCGGTAGCTCCAGCCATTACCGAAGCTGCCCTGCGGGCCGCCATGGATCAGGAACGCGACCGGGTAGGACTTGCCTTCCTGGTAGTTGTGCGGCTTGACCACGTAACCGTGCACGGTGTCGTTGTTCCAGCCCTTGAACTCGAACTGCTCGTAGTCGCCGAAGGAAACATCCTTCAGCACCTCGCCAGCGGCCGGGGTCAGCGCCCGCAGCGCGCCGATCGGCTCGCCAGCGGCCGGCAGCAGGCCGACCAGCACCTGGTCGTTGCTCTTCAGGCTGTTGCGGGTGATCGCCACACTGGTGCCGGCCACGTCCACCGAGGTCACGCTGCCATCGCCGATCAGCTTGGTGGCCTTGCCGCTGGCCACGTCGATCTGGAACAGCGGGTGCTCGCCAAGGTCATCGGCGGTGGTGTAGATGCTGGCGCCGTCGGCGGACAGCGCAATGCCACCAGCCGAACGGTCCCACTGCGGAGCGATCTCGCGCGTCTTGCCGCTGGCCAAGTCCATCGCCATCAGGCCGAAGCGGTCCGCCTCGAAGCCTGGGCGCTTCATCGCGCGGTAGAACAGGGTCTTGCCGTCGGCGCTGAACACCGGGCCGGCATCCCAGGCCGGGTTGGACGCGGTCAGGTTGACCGGCGCCTGCTTGCCCGCAGCATCGAAGCGGTACAGGTCGAAGTTGGTCGACCACGGCTCCTGCTTGCCGGCCACGCGGATGCTGGCGACCACGCTGCTGCCATCCGGCGACCAGGCGAAATCGTCATTGCCACCGAACGGCTTGGACGGAGCGTCGCCGTCGATGGTCGCGCTCAGCGCCGAAGCGCCCTTGACCGCACCGGCCTTGGCTGCCGGCAACGGGGCGACGAACAGGGTGTTGCGGCGGCCGTCGTTCCAGGTATCCCAGTGGCGCACGAACAGCGAATCGAAGACCTTGCCGCTGGCCTTGGCGCCTTCCACGTCCTTGAGCTTCTTTTCGGTGCAGGCCAGGTCCGAGGCACAGGCCTGGAACACGCCGGCGCTGAACAGCACGCGGTCGTCCTGCGGCGACACGTGGTAGCTGTCCACGTCCACCGGGAAGTCGGTCAGCTGGCGCGGGGCGCCGCCGCTGATCGGCTGTGCGTACAGCTGCTGGCTGCCGTTCTTGGCGCTGAGGAAGTACACGGTCTGGCCATCGGCCGACAGCGAGGCGGAGTTGACGTTCCAGCCAGCCGGCGTGATCTGCTTCGGCGGTGCCGCGTCGCGGGTGCGCAGGTTGCGCGCGAACAGTGCGGTGCTGGCCTTGAGGTTGGCATCGGTGCTGCGCTTGGCGAACACCACGGTGCCGCCGTCGGCGGTCAATACCGGCGCGGAGACGCGGTCCATGGCCACCATGTCGCGGACTTCCAGGCCACGGGCAGCGGCGACGCTGGGCAGGGCAGCCAGCAGGCTCAGTGGCAGCAGGGCATGACGCAGTTTCATCGGGGTCTCCGCAGGACGGCAAAAAACCGATGGTAGGCCTGCGCGGCCGGGCCTGCCAAGGCCATCGGTCATGGCCGTGGCTGAGCTGCCGCCAGAAAAAGCAAACCGCGCCGTAGCGCGGTTTGCTTGGGACACCGGTAGTGCCGGCCGCTGGCCGGCAACCATG
>NZ_JBFRFE010000324.1:0-4775 GCF_052114665.1 Stenotrophomonas sp. 2YAF22
CGACAGCGCGCGGGCATGCAGATCGATGTCCGCGGCCGGGATCGCCCTGCCGCTGGAGGAAACGTAGTCCTGCGCAGGGGCGACGAAGGCCACCTTCGGCGTGTGCTGGCGGGTCGCCGCGTCTTCCAGTTTCTGGATCAGGCCCATGCGCAGGGCGCCGTAGGCACGGATCTTCTCGAAGCGCTCCAGCGCCGCTTTGTCTTCATTGATCGCCGGCTGCAGTTCGGTGCCGGTGTAACCGAGATCGGCGGCGTTGAGGAAGATGGTCGGGATGCCGGCGGTGATCATCGTCACTTCGAAACTACCCTCGCCCGGCACGTCCAGCCTATCGACCAGGTTGCCGGTGGGGAACATCGCACCGGCGTCACCATCGTCGGACGGATCGAGGAATTCCAGCTGGATCTCGGCAGCCGGGAAGGTCACGCCATCCAGCTCGAAATCGCCAATCTCCTGCACCTGCCCATCGCGCATCGGCACATGGGCGATGATGGTCTTGCCTATGTTGGCCTGCCAGATGCGCACGGTGCAAAGGCCATCGTGCGGCACGCGGGCCGGATCGATCAGGCCGTTGGCGATCGCGAACGGACCAACGGCGGTGCTGAGATTGCCGCAGTTGCCGCTCCAGTCCACGAATGCGGTATCGATCGACACCTGGCCGTACAGGTAGTCCACATCGTGATCAGGCACCGAGGCGGTGGAGATGATCACGCACTTGCTGGTGCTGGAGGTGGCCCCACCCATACCGTCGGTCTGCTTGCCATACGGGTCGGGCGAGCCGATCACGCGCATCAGCAGCGCATCGCGTGCGGCGCCCGGCACCTGCGCGGCTTCGGGCAGGTCCTGCAGGCGGAAGAACACGCCCTTGCTGGTACCACCGCGCATGTAGGTGGCGGGAATACGGAGTTGCGGGAGAAATGCCATGGAACGGTTCCTTGCAATGAAAGACGGCCCGTTGCCGGGCCGTCGGATGCCTTACGCCACCTTGGCGCCTTCCAGGAAGTCCTGGGCGAAGCGCTGCAGTACGCCGCCGGCCTCGTAGATCGCCACTTCCTCGTCACTGTCCAGGCGGCAGGTGACCGGCACGATAACGTCCTGGCCGTCGCGGCGGTGGATGACCACACGCAACTCTGCGCGCGGTGTACGTTCACCGATGACGTCGAAGGTTTCGGTGCCATCGATGCCCAGCGTCAGGCGGGTGGTGCCCGGCTTGAACTCCAGCGGCAGCACGCCCATGCCGATCAGGTTGGTGCGGTGGATGCGCTCGAAGCCTTCGGCAACGATGGCCTCCACGCCAGCCAGGCGCACGCCCTTGGCGGCCCAGTCACGCGAAGAGCCCTGCCCGTAGTCGGCACCGGCGATGATGATCAGCGGTTGCTTGCGCTCCATGTAGGTCTCGATCGCTTCCCACATGCGCATCACCTTGCCTTCCGGCTCGACGCGCGCCAGCGAACCTTGTTTCACGCTGCCGTCTTCATTGCGCACCATCTCGTTGAACAGCTTCGGATTGGCGAAGGTGGCACGCTGCGCGGTCAGATGGTCACCGCGGTGGGTGGCGTAGGAATTGAAGTCCTCTTCCGGCAAGCCCATCTTCGCCAGGTATTCGCCAGCCGCACTCGAGGCCAGGATCGCGTTGGACGGCGACAGGTGGTCGGTGGTGATGTTGTCGGGCAACACCGCCAGCGCACGCATGCCGGCCAGCGAGCGCTCACCGGCCAGTGCACCTTCCCAGTACGGCGGACGACGGATGTAGGTGCTCTGCGGGCGCCAGTCGTACAGAGGGCTCACCGCTGCGCCGTGCTCAACGCGTACGTTGAACATCGGGTTGTAGACGCTGCGGAACTGCTCCGGCTTCACCGCCGCCTTCACCACCGCATCGATCTCGGCATCACTCGGCCAGATGTCCTTCAGGCGCACTTCGTTGCCGTCGTTGTCCACGCCCAGCACATCCTTCTCGATGTCAAAGCGGATGGTACCGGCGATGGCGTAGGCGATCACCAGCGGCGGCGAGGCCAGGAACGCCTGCTTCGCATACGGATGGATGCGGCCGTCGAAGTTGCGGTTGCCCGACAGTACCGCCGTGGCGTACAGGTCACGGTCGATGATTTCCTGCTGGATCTTCGGATCCAGCGCGCCGCTCATGCCATTGCAGGTGGTGCAGGCGAAGGCAACGATGCCGAAGCCCAGCTTCTCCAGGTCCGGCAGCAGGCCCGCTTCTTCCAGGTACAGCTGCACTGCCTTGGAACCGGGTGCCAGCGACGACTTCACCCAAGGCTTGCGCAGCAGSCCGCGCTCGTTGGCCTTGCGTGCCAGCAGGCCGGCGGCGATCACGTTGCGCGGGTTGGAGGTATTGGTGCAGCTGGTGATGGCAGCAATGATCACCGCGCCATCAGGCATCAGGCCCTGTGCCTGCTCGGCCTTGCCGGCTTCCAGCTTGGCGGCATCGGCGATGCCGCGCTCGACCAGTTCCGATACCGGCAGGCGGCGATGCGGATTGCTCGGGCCGGCCATGTTGCGCACCACCGTCGACAGATCGAAGCGCAGCACGCGCTCGTATTCCGCAGTGGCCAGGTCATCGGCCCACAGGCCGGTGCTGCGTGCGTAGTTCTCAACCAGTGCGACCTGCTTTTCCTCGCGACCGGTCAGGCGCAGGTAGTCGATGGTCTGGCCATCGATGTAGAACATCGCGGCGGTTGCGCCGTATTCGGGGCACATGTTGGAGATGGTGGCGCGATCACCGATGGTGAGTGCAGCGGCACCTTCGCCGAAGAATTCAAGCCAAGCGCCGACCACGCGCTCCTTGCGCAGGAATTCGGTCAGGGCCAGCACCACGTCGGTGGCGGTGATATCCGGCTGCGGCCGGCCGGTCAACTCGACACCGATGATGTCCGGCAGGCGCATCCACGACGCACGGCCCAGCATCACGTTCTCTGCTTCCAGGCCACCCACGCCGATGGCGATCACGCCCAGCGCATCCACGTGCGGGGTGTGGCTGTCGGTGCCCACGCAGGTATCGGGGAAGGCGACGCCGTCCTGCACGTAGATCACCGGCGACATCTTCTCCAGGTTGATCTGATGCATGATGCCGTTACCCGGCGGAATCACGTCCACGTTCTCGAAGGCCAGCTTGGTCCAGTCGATGAAGTGGAAGCGGTCCTCGTTGCGGCGGTCCTCGATGGCGCGGTTCTTCTCGAACGCCTGCGGATCGAAACCACCGCACTCCACTGCCAGCGAGTGATCGACGATCAGCTGCACCGGCACCACCGGGTTGACCTTGGCCGGATCACCGCCCTTGTCGGCGATCGCATCGCGCAGGCCCGCCAGATCGACCAGTGCGGTCTGGCCGAGGATGTCATGGCATACCACGCGCGCCGGGAACCACGGGAAATCCAGGTCACGACGGCGCTCGATCAGCTGCTTCAGCGAATCGGTCAGCGTGGCCGGGTCGCAGCGACGCACCAGGTTTTCGGCCAGCACGCGCGAGGTGTACGGCAGCGTGGCGTAGGCACCGGGCTGGATCGCATCGACGGCGGCGCGCGCGTCGAAATAGTCCAGCGAGGCGCCGGGGAGGGTCTTGCGGTAATCGGTATTCATGGGCTGGCGGAATGCTCGTGGCGGGCCGGGTGCCGGCAATACGGCGGTGACGGCATCCGGCCGGCACGGGGCCGGCCGGATGCATGCAGCAGTGCAACAGTGGCGATGATCAGGAACGCTTGTCGATGGCCACGAAGTCGCGATCTTCCGGGCCGATGTAGTTGGCGCTCGGGCGGATGATCTTGCCGTCGATACGCTGTTCGACGATGTGCGCGCTCCAGCCGGCGGTGCGGGCGATCACGAACAGGGGGGTGAACATCGCGGTCGGCACGCCCATCATGTGGTAGCTGACGGCACTGAACCAGTCCAGGTTCGGGAACATCTTCTTGATGTCCCACATCACCGTTTCCAGGCGCTCGGCGATGTCGTACATCTTCATGCTCGACTGCTCTTCGGACAGTTCGCGGGCGACGTCCTTGATCACCTTGTTGCGCGGATCGGAGACGGTGTAGACCGGGTGGCCGAAACCGATCACCACTTCTTTGCGCTCGACGCGGGCCTTGATGTCTTCCTCGGCTTCGTCCGGATTGTCATAGCGCTTCTGCACTTCGAACGCCACTTCGTTGGCGCCGCCGTGCTTGGGGCCGCGCAGTGCGCCGATGCCACCGCAGATCGCGCTGTACATGTCGCTGCCGGTGCCGGCGATGACGCGGCACGCGAAGGTCGAGGCGTTGAACTCGTGCTCGGCGTACAGGATCAGCGAGGTGTGCATCGCCTTCACCCACGAATCCTGCGGCTTCTCGCCGTGCAGCAGGTGCAGGAAGTGGCCACCGATGGAGTCATCGTCGGTTTCCACGTCGATCGCACGGCCGTTGTGGCTCCAGTGGTACCAGTAAAGCAGCATCGAACCGAGGCAGGCCATCAGCTTGTCGGCGATGTCGCGCGCGCCCGGATGATTGTGATCGTCCTTCTCCGGCGCCACGCAGCCGAGCACGGACACGCCGGTGCGCATCACATCCATCGGGTGTGCTGACGGCGGCAGTTCTTCCAGCGCAGCCTTCACCGCGGCCGGAATGCCACGCAGCGACTTCAGCTTGGCCTTGTAGGAAACCAGCTCGGCGCGGGTCGGCAGCTTGCCATGCACCAGCAGGTAGGCGATTTCCTCGAACTCGCTGGTGTTGGCCAGGTCCAGGATGTCATAGCCACGGTAGTGCAGGTCGTTGCCACTGCGGCCGACGCTGCAC
>NZ_JBFRFE010000325.1:0-4770 GCF_052114665.1 Stenotrophomonas sp. 2YAF22
TGGTGCCGCAGTCCACGTAGCCCAGGTCATCTTCGGCCAGCGCCTTGGCGCGACGGATCGAGTCCTGGTAGTTGGAGTTGCCACCGTCGATGACGACGTCACCTTCGGCCAGGTGCGGGGTCAACTGGCCCAGCGTCTGGTCCACGGTTTCGCCGGCCGGCACCATCAGCCACACCACGCGCGGCACCGGCAGCGCGGCCACTGCGGCGGCCAGCGAATCGACCACCTCCAGGCCGGCCTCGGCGGCGCGCTGGCGGGCGCCCTCGCCCGGGTCGTAGCCGACAACGCGGTGGCCACCGCGGTGCAGGCGCTGGGCCATGTTGGCGCCCATCCGGCCGAGGCCGATCATTGCAATATCCATTGTTTCACCTTCAGTTGGGGTCTAGGGTCAGGCTGCCTGGCCTGCCGGTGGCTGCGCAGTGGCGCAACTGCGCCTCGCGCCAACGCCGGTAGAGCGTGGTATGCAGATTGTGCAACGCCAGGTCGATGGAAAACGGCGTGCGCGGATTCCGATCGAGCAGGCGAATGATGTGGTAGCCGACAGGACGTATACCGCGTGGGTGCGCGTAGATCACGAACTGCTGGTAGAACGGATCGTCCAGCAACTGGTCCATCTGCTGCACGACGTCACGATAGCGCGGGGCCAACTGAGTACGCAGCGCCGGATCGCGTTGGTACAGCAACCGCTCGAAATAGCGTTGGCCGACACGCGGAATGCCCTGCGCCAGCTGCCACAGGGCACGGTTGCGTTGGTCATACCAGGCCAGGCCACCGTGCTCCGCCAGTGCCTGCGCCGCGCCTTCGCCCACCTCCACCACAACGAAGTTCTCGGCCTGGTTGCTCAAATCGTCCAAGGTGCCTTTGTCGAAGACGTGTTCGATGAAGCCCGGCAGCCCGACAAAGGCCTGCCGCCCCATCGCCGACGTGCGCACGGCCTTGCCGTCGGCCAGGAACTGGCCGGCCTGCGCGCCCAGCAGGATGCTGTCGGTGTCGTGCAGGCCAAGGAAGGTGCCGATGGACAGTTCGGCGGGCGCGAATTCCGCATCGAAGGCGGCATCGCCGTACAGCTCGCGCTGCGTGGCCAGCTGCGCGACTTGGCGGCCGACGCCGCACTCGGCGCGAACGTGGCCCGTATAGAACGCATCCAGTGCGCGGCTGTTGCTGGCGGCCGGTACATAGCCGCGGCCAAAGCTGCGCACCCGCTGCCATCCCTGTGCCGGGGCGCCGCGTGCGCCGAAGCCGATCCAGCCCAGCTGCACACCGGTGAAGCGGAAGGTCTCATTGTCCTGCAGTGCCTGGGTGGCCCGTTGTACGGCCGCGCCCAGTTCAAAGGCGTAGGCGCAGACCGTGGCCGGGTCATCCAGCAACTGCTGCAACAGGGCCTGCCGATCGGTGTCGGCCATCGTGTCCGGCCAACGCACGCGCAGATCACCGGCCGCCTGCGCCTCGGCCAGCGAGGCACGCGTGCACACCGGCCCACCTTGCACCTGTGGCGCGCTGACCGCTGTGGTTTCAAAGCGCCATCCCAGCCGCTGCAGCAGRCCTTGGCTGCACTCGGCCGTAGCGGCCAGCGCGCTCAGGGGCCAGCCCAGCAACAGGGCCCATGCCAACACCCTGCCGCGCACGCTCAGCCCTGGTCCGTTGCTGCCGGCGCTGGTTCGGGCTCAGGCCCGGCAGGAGGCTGCGGCGACGCGGCCGGCTGCGGTTGCGGCTCTGCTTTTGCTGCCGCCGGCAGATACTGCTGCAGGCGCTGGAAGAAGCGCCGATAGAACTCGGCATCGGTGATCGTGCTGCTGGCCACTTTCACCAGTGAGTCGTCATTGCTGCCGAACGGCAGCGACACCGAACCCAGCGCGCCCACGCCCACACTGGCCGAGGTCGGGCTCTTCTTCAGTGCATAGCGGTCCTGCACGGCGCTGACGAACACCAACGCCTGGCTGCCACGCGGCGCGCACGAGATACGCAGCACCAGCTGCTCATGGTCGTCCTCGCGCGGCTGGAAGTTCTTGTTGCCTTCCACCTGCGCATCGTCCGAGCGTGCGATCGCATAGCCCTGGCTGAGCAGCGTGCGCCGGGCTGCTTCGCAGGCTTCGGCCGGACGGCCATCGACGGTGCGCGAGAAGGTGTCGCCGGAGTCGAAGGACTCCCGCAGCAGACTGCTGTCGGCGGCACGACCGCCACAGGCGGTCAATGCCAAGGCACTGGTGGCAGCCAGCAGGGAAGCAGAAAGAAGGGAGGCCCGCATGGGTACTCCTGCGAAGACGTTATCCCCGAGGGTAGCCCCCTGCCCGTGTGCGCCGGGTCGAAAACACCGGTCCCGTCCGCCACCGTTGTACCCGGTTCATGCAAAAAGGGGACGGAAGGATCAAGTCGTTTGTGCCACTAACGACTTGATCCCTCCGTCCCCCTTTTTCAGTCAATCAGTCGGCCCAGCGGCCTGCGGCGGTGGACTGCGGCAGCACCTGCGCCGACAGCGGACGGTCGGCCTCGAGCAGGTTCACCGCGTCGGCCAGGATCGAGGCCGATTCACGCAGCAACGGATCCGGACGCTTCTCGGCGGCCTTCTCGCGGGCGGCATCCTTGACGATGTCGCGCTCGTTGCCGGTCAGGCCGTCATCGCTGCTGTCATCGGCCAGCGGGTCCAGGGCCAGGCCCAGTTCCTTGCGCACGATCTGGCGCTGCTTGCGCTGGGTGTCCTGGCGCTCGCGCTCGGCACGACGGGTCGCTTCATTCAGCGAAACGTACTTCTTCGCCGCTTCAGTACGGAACTGTTCCACGTCCTCGTTCCACCACTGGAATTCCTTGTCTGTGGCGATGCGCGAGTCGTGACGCGTTTCCAGCTTCGGCAGCAGCGGCGCGAAGTTGCCGTACTGGGTGTGCGGCACCGCGGCGATGCGGGTCCACGGCAGCGCGTTGTCGTAGGTGCTCTCGCCGAACTCGCTGGCATCGACGCTGGCCGGGAACGCCAGGTCCGGTACCACACCCTTGTGCTGGGTGCTGCTGCCGCTGATGCGGAAGAACTGGGCGATGGTCAGCTTGACCTGGCCAAAGCGCTGGGCTTCGCCGCTCGGCCAACGGTCCAGGTCAACGATGTTCTGCACCGTGCCCTTGCCGAAGCTGGTTTCACCGATGACCAGACCGCGGCCGTAGTCCTGGATGGCACCGGCAAAGATTTCCGACGCCGACGCCGAACCACGGTTGATCAGCACGGCCAGCGGACCGTCCCATGCCACACCCTGGTTGCGGTCACTGTTGACGGTGACACGGCCACCGGATTCGCGCACCTGCACCACCGGACCCTGCTCGATGAACAGACCGGTCAGCTCGATGGCTTCATCCAGCGAACCGCCACCGTTGTTGCGCAGGTCCAGCACCACGCCGTCCAGCTTGTCGGTCTTGAAACCGGCCAGCAGCTTGGCCACGTCGCGGGTGGCCGACGCGTAATCGGTGGCGTTGCGACGACGGCCTTCGAAGTCCTGGTAGAAGGTCGGCAGCTTGATCACGCCGACCTTGCGTGCCGGCTCGCCATTGGCGGCCGGGATGGTCATGGTCTCGCCCTTGGCGGCCTGTTCGGCCAGGCGCACCTTCTGCCGGGTCAGCACCAGAGTGTGGTGCTTGCCGTCAACGCCCGCTTCGGCCGGAATGAACTCCAGCTTCACCTGGGTGTCCTTGGCGCCACGGATCTTGGCCACGACATCATCGATGCGCCAGCCGATCACATCTTCCACCAGCCCGGACTTGCCCTGGCCGACGCCGACGATGCGGTCGCCCGGCTTCAGCGTGCCGTCCACGGCCGCCGGACCACCGGCGATGATCTCGCGGATCACCACCACGTCGTCCTGGCGCTGCAGCTGCGCGCCGATGCCTTCCAGCGACAGCGACATTGCCTGGTTGAAGTTTTCGGCGGTACGCGGGGTGAAGTAATCGGTGTGCGGATCAACCGCGCTGGTGTAGGCGTTCATGAAGAACTGGAAGGTGTCTTCGCCCTTCAGCTCGTTGACCGACTTTTCCAGGGTGGCGTAACGCTTGTCCAGCGTCTTGCGGATGTCATCGGACTTCTTGCCGGCCAGCTTCAGTCGCAGCCAGTCATTCTTCACCGACTTGCGCCACAGCTCGTCGAGCTCGGCGTTGGACGCTGCCCACGGCACGTCCTTGCGGTCGTACTCGAAGCGCTCGTCGGTGGTGAAATCCGGTTCCTGCTTCAGCAGCTTGCGCGCATAGGCCACGCGCTCGCCGACGCGCTGCTTGTAGACCGCGAACACCTGGAAGGCCGGCTCCAGCTCGCCGCCGCGGATGGCATTGGCAATGCCAGCCTGGAACGGCGCGAAGCGGGTGATGTCGGCCTGGGTGAAGTACTGCTTGCCGCCGTCCAGCGTCTCCAGGTAGCGCTTGAACACATCCTTGGAGGTAGCTTCATCGAGCGCACGCGGACGGTAAGCGTAGCGGCTGTCGGACAACAGGCCGTACACCAGCTTGGAGGTGGTCACCTGATCGGCGGTGGCGGCAGCCGGCAACGCCGGTGAGTCGGCCTTGGCCGCGAGCGCCAGCGGCGCGACCAGCGCCAGGGCCATCAGGAATGCGGGGGCTTTGAATTTCATTGACGTGCTCGAAGGCGCCTTGCCAAGGGGGAGACTGCAGGGTGTTCAGACACCACGACAGTGCCGAAAGTTGCCGGGTTTGTCACCCGCCCACTTCCAGTGGAAAACCAGCCTAGCGGGGCCGGTGTAGCAAATTGTGAATGCAGGCAAAGGCGTGCGGACCAACGGCTGT
>NZ_JBFRFE010000326.1:0-4756 GCF_052114665.1 Stenotrophomonas sp. 2YAF22
CTGCTGGAAGGCATGGCCCATGTGCAGGGTGCCGGTCACGTTCGGCGGCGGCAGCAGGATGGTGTACGGCTCGCCCTTGCCGGACGGCTTGAAATGGCCGGCCTTCTCCCAGGCCTCGTAGAGGTCGGTCTCGAAGGACTTCGGGTCGTAGCTGGAGGCGAGTTGGGTCATGCGGGGGAACCAGTCATCAAGGCGGGAAGGGAGATCAGCGCGACCCGAGGGTGCGCCGGATCTTCTGGTCGGTGTGGTACTGGCTGACCGAATAGGCAGCCCAGATGGCGGCGGGCAGCCAGCCGATCAGGGTGATCTGCAGGATCAGGCAGACGATGCCGGCAATCGGCCGGCCGATGGTGAAAAAGGACAGCCAGGGAAGAATCAGGGCGATCAGCAGGCGCATCAAGGGGTCCTCGCAGGGCTTACATGTCGTGCTTGTTCAGGTCGTAACCGGCGGTCTTGTACTGGCGCCAGCGCTCGCGCAGCGGTTCGCGCGCTTCCGGATCGGCCGGGACCACTTCCAGCACGCGCTCGCACTGGCCCAGCCAGGGTTCGTCGCGCAGGTTGATCACCAGCGGCCGCACGGGCGCCTCGCCACCGGGCGGGGCGATCAGTACCAGGGCTTCTTCCTCGTCCACGTCCTCACCCACGATCTGGTGCGGAATGTAGGCATCGTCGTCGAACGACCAGAGAAGTTCGTCAAGTTCTTCGGCCTGGGCCTGGTCGCGGGCGAGGACCAGGGTGAACAACCCGGCGTCGTTGGCCTTGCGCGCCAGCTCGCAGACCAGGCGCAACGGCTCGGTCAGGAAACGGGGCTTGGCGATCAGGTAGAAGTCGGCGCGGGGCATGGCGGCATCCAGGTGAGGCAGGTGCCGATCCATGCCGGGTGGCGGCTGGACCGGCGAGGCCCCGGCCGGCGGTTGCCGGCCAGGGTCAGGGACAGCGTCAGGCGCGGGCGACCTGGTCCAGCAACCACTGGCTCAGCAGGCCGACCGGACGGCCGGTGGCCATGCCACGCTTGCCTTCATCGCTGGCCACGCCAGCGATGTCCAGATGGGCCCAGCGCTGGCCTTCGGCGAAGCGCGACAGGAAGCAGCCAGCGGTGATGGCACCGGCCCAGCGGCCGCCGATGTTGTAGACGTCGGCGAAGCTGGAATCCAGCATCGGCTGGTACTCGTCCCACAGCGGCAGGCGCCAGGCGCGGTCGAAGACCTGCTCGCCAGCAGCCAGCAGCTCGTTGGCCAGGTCGTCGTGCTTGCTCATCAGGCCTGCGGTCTGGTGGCCGAGGGCGACCATGCAGGCACCGGTCAGGGTGGCCACATCGACCAGCGCCTGCGGCTCGAAGCGCTGCGCGTAGGTCAGTGCGTCGCACAGGATCAGGCGGCCTTCGGCGTCGGTGTTGCCCACTTCGATGGTCTTGCCCGACATCGAGGTGATGACGTCGGACGGGCGGTAGGCATTGCCGTCGATGGCGTTTTCCACCGCCGGCACCACCACGACAAGGTTCAACGGCAGCTTGGCCTTGACCGCAGCGACGAAGGTGCCGATGACGTTGGCGCCACCGCACATGTCGTACTTCATCTCTTCGATGCCGCCCTGGGTCTTCAGGTTGACGCCACCGGTATCGAAGGTGATGCCCTTGCCGACCAGCACGTAGGGCTTGGCGTCGCCGCCATTGCTCCACTTCAGCACGACCAGGCGCGGGCGGTTGGCCGAGCCACGGGCCACGGCCAGCAGCGAGCCCATGCCCAGCGCTTCCATCTGGGTCTCGTCGAGGATTTCCGCTTCGGCACCGTCATGCTCGCCGGCGAATTTCACGCCCACTTCAGCCAGATAGGCCGGGGTGCAGTAGTTCGGCGGCAGGTTGCCCAGCTCGCGGGCGAACTCGACACCGGCGGCGATGGCCTGGCCCTGGGCCAGGGCCAGGGCCTGCGCGTCATCACCGGCGATGGCCAGCTGGGCCAGGCCGGCATCGTCGGCCTTCTTCTTGCCCAGGGTGGCGGTGTAGCGGTAGGCCGCGTGGTCGGCGGCGATCACCGCCTGGCGGATCGCCCAGGCCGCGTCGCGGTCCTTCACTGCCACTTCGGACAGGGTGAACAGTGCGCTGCGGGCAGCGCCGGCCTTCAGCGCGCGCACGGCATCGCCGACTGCCTTCAGGTACTGCGGCACGCCGAAGCGGGCGGCATCGCCGAGGCCGACCACCAGCACGCGCGGGGCGGTCACGCCCGGCAGGTCGTGCAGCAGGGTGGTGGCGCCGGTCTTGCCGGACAGGTCGCCGCGCTGGGCCAGGGCGGCCAGGCGGCCACCGCTTGCAGCATCCAGTGCCTGCGCGGACGCAGTCAGGGTATGGTCGGCATAGGCGCCGACGACGAGGCAGTCAACGGCGGCCGAAGCCGCAGCGAGGTGGTTCAGGGTGAATTCGAGAGCCATTGAGCAGATTCCATTGGCAAGTCCGTACAATCGCGGACCGTTTACGCCCAGACGCTAGACTGGGCGGCACCGCGAACGAACCTGAGAGTTTAAACCACCGCCCCATGTTGAAGCTCGACCGCTATCTATTGGGCGATTTCGTCCAGAGTTTCCTGGCTACCCTGATCGTCCTGCTGGTGGTCAGCGTGGGCGGCGTGCTGGTGGACATCCTCGGCAACATCGCCGACGGGCGGCTGCCGGCCAAGCTGCTGTTCTCGCAGCTGGGCCTGCAGTTCATCGTCTACATGCCGCTGATCCTGCCGCTGGCACTGATGCTGGGCCTGCTGCTGGCCATCGCCCGCCTCTACCGCGACTCGGAAATGGCGGTCATCACCGCCATCGGCGTCGGCCCCCGGCGCCTGCTCAAGCCCTTGCTGATGTTGGTGCTGCCGGTGATCGCGGTGGTCGGCGCCTGCTCGCTGTGGCTCGGCCCCTGGGCCGGGCGCACCGCCGAACAGATGGTCCAGGACGCCAACCGCAGCGTGCTGATGGCCGGCCTGGAGCCGGGCCGGTTCACCCCGCTGCCCAATGGTGGCGTGGTCTATGTCGCCTCGATCTCGCCCGATGGCAGCCAGCTGGGCCGGGTGTTCCTGCAGCGGCAGAAGGAGGATCGCCTTGAAGTGGTGTCCGCCGCCAGCGGCCGCATGTACTTCGAAGGCGCCCGCCAGCGCTTCCTCGAACTGGATGATGGCCACCAGCTGGAAGGGCCGGTGGCCGGTGCACTGGATTACCGCCTGGCGACCTTCGCCCGCAACGACGTGGCGCTGCCCGACGGCAGTGAAGCGCGCAAGAGTGATGACCCCGAACTGATGCCGACCACCGCGTTGTTCGGTGACAAGCGCCCCGAGGCCCAGGCACAGCTGCACCGTCGCCTGGCGCCGCCGCTGATCGCGCTGGCCTTTGCCCTGCTGACCGTGCCACTGGGACGCAGTTCGCCGCGCCAGCAGCGCTATGGGCGGATGATGCTGGCCCTGATGGCCTACATGGTCGGTACCAACCTGATGTTCATCGGCAGTGGCTGGATCGCCAATGGTCAGATTCCGCCGGCGCTTGGCCTGTGGTGGCTGACCCTGCCGCTGCTGGCACTGGCGATCTGGATGTACGCGCGTGACGGCCGCATGGCCCGCCCGAAGGGAGCCCGCGCATGATGCTGCGACCGATGCGTTTCGATCTGTACCTGGGCCGGGCAGTGCTGGGTACCGTGCTGCTGACCTGGGCGGTGCTGGTGGGCCTGGACGTGCTGATGGCCTTCTCCGGTGAGTTCAAGGACATCGGCAAGAACGGCTATTCGCTGGGCCATGCTGCCGCCTGGGTGCTGTACACCGTGCCGCGCCGGGCCTACACGATGTTCCCGACCGCGGCGGTGATCGGCGCGCTGATGGGCCTGGGCCAGCTGGCCGCAACCTCGGAGCTGACCGCGCTGCGCGCGCTGGGCCTGTCGCGCAAGCGCCTGAGCGTGTCGGTGGCGATCGCCTTGTCGCTGTTGACCGGGCTGATGGTGATCAGCGCCGAGACCCTGGGGCCGTGGGGCCAGAACCGCGCCGATTCGCTGAAGATGAGTGCCAAGTGGGGCACCGACATGGCGGTGGCGCGTTACTCCGGCTTGTGGGCGCGCGAAGGTGACACGTTCCTCAATGCACAGAGTGGCGAAGAACAGCTGGTCGGCGACAAGGGCACCCGGCTGATTCTGCGTGACGTGCGCCTGTACAAGATCGACGAAGAGGGTCGGATCGGTACGCTGACCCATGCGGCCACCGCCGAGCATGACAAGGATGGCTGGGTATTGACCGGCGTGCGCCGTGACACCTTCGGCGAGCGCTCGGCGACGCGCCAGGAAGCGGCCCGTGAGCCGTGGAATTCCAAGCTGGACGCCGGCGCCCTGGCCACCGGCATCGCCAAGCCGCGCAACCTCAGCGTGTCCGAGCTGAGCACCAGCATCGCCTACCGCGAGCGCAACGGGCTGGACGCACGCGACTACGAGGATGTGTACTGGAGCCGCTGGTTCTATCCATTGAATGTGCTGGCGCTGTGCCTGGCGGCGGTGCCGTTCGCGTTCGGTTCGCTGCGCAGTGGTGGCATGGGCAAGCGCCTGTTCCTGGGCATCCTGTTCGCGCTGGCGTTCTGGCTGCTGCAGCTGTTCTTCGGCCGCATGGCCGGTGCGCTGAAGTTCGACTACCGCATTGCCTACGCGCTGCCGCCGATCGTGATGTTGGCCGTGTCCGGGTTGTTGTTCCGGCGCAAATCGGGCTGATTCCGATAGCGCCGGGCCATGCCCGGCGAAGGTGTGCGATTT
>NZ_JBFRFE010000327.1:0-4735 GCF_052114665.1 Stenotrophomonas sp. 2YAF22
GCTTTGTCCCCGTGCCATAGGATTACCATGGGCGCATACAAGGACTCTCCAGCGGAGCGCGGGACATGGAATACCAGGGAAGCTGCCATTGCGGCAGGATCGCATTCACCGTGCAGGCCGACGCCCCCATCAAGGACGTCATCGACTGCAACTGCTCGATGTGCCGCCGCCGCGGCAGCCTGCTCTGGTTCGCCCCGCGCGAGGCGTTCCAGCTGGGCACCGATATCGCCGACGTGGCGACCTACCAGTTCAACACCCATAACATCGATCACCATCACTGCCGTGAGTGCGGCACCGCGCCGTACAGCGAGGCGGTGGATCCGCGCAGCGGCCTGCCGATGGTGGCGATCAACGTGCGCTGCCTGCCGCAGGTCGAGCTGGGTGGGTTGTCGATCACCGCGTTCGACGGAGCCTCGCGATGACGGCGCGGCGCGCGTGGACGCGCCTGATGATCGTGCCGGCATTGCTGCTGGCGCTGGCTGCCTGCGCCAAGCAGGGTGAGAGGGCCGCCGATGCCGGTGGTGCCGGTGGTGTCGCCGAAGCGGGCGTAGCCTCGCCTGAAGGCGCGTTCCTGGCCTATGAGCACGATGTGCAGGTGCAGCTGGAAGCAGCGCAGATCGCCCCGCGCATCCAGCAGGTCGCGCAGGCGTGCCAGAACGCGAAGTTCGGTGAGTGTGCGGTGCTGCAGGTGGATCAGCGCAGTGGCGAACAGCCCAGTGGCGAGGTCAAGGTACGCATCGCGCCGAAGGGCGTGGAGTCACTGATCGGCCTGGCCGGCGAGGGTGGCACGCTGCAGGCGCGCAACACGCGTGCCGAGGATCTGGCCCAGCAGGTGGCCGACACTGCGCTGACCAAGGCACGGCTGGAGAAGGAGCACGCGCGGTTGCTGTCCTACCAGGACCGCGGCGATCTGAAGATCGAGGATCTGATGGCGATCACCACGCGCCTGTCGGAGATCGAAGCGGGTGTGGAGCAGGCCACCAAGGATGCCGCCCAGCAGCGCAGGCGCATCGATACCCAGCTGGTGACGATGCATTTCGACACCACGTCGGGCCAACGCAGCCGCAGCGAAATCGGCGAAGCCCTGAGCGAGTCGGGCAGCATTCTCAGTACCAGCGTGGCATTCCTGATCCGTGCCGCCGCCGCTTTGCTGCCGGTGGGCGTGGTGGCGCTGGTGATGGCCTGGGTCGTCCGTGCGCTGATCCGTCGCCGCCGCCGCAAGCTGCCGCCCGCAGTCTGACCGGCACAGGAGTGCCGGCCGCTGGCCGGCACTCCCGCATCTCAGCCTTCGTCGGTCTCGTATTCGACGAACACATCCAGTTCCAGCGCCAGTTCCTGCACCGCATCGCGGACCTTCTGCGCGGTGCTTTCGTTGCCCACTTCCACTTCCAGTTCGTGGGTGCCCGGGCCGATGTCGTCGGAAAGGCCGGCCGAGCTGGAATCATCGTCATCCATGTGCGGCATCAGGTCGTCGGTCTCTTCGACGTGTTCGATGCCTTCCAGGCCGAGCAGCAGGTCGCTGATCGCGCGGGCATCGTCTTCGGTTCCGGTAATTCGCAGTCGCAGCAGGGCCATGGCGGAAGCACGTTGTGGGGTTCGCCTGCAGCCTAGCCAGCGCTGGGCAAAGATCGGGTGAGGGCGCAGTCAGCCGGGTGTGGTCGGGCGGCCCAGCAGACTGTCCGGCAATGCAGGAACCGGCGTACGTTCGTCCTGCGCCTGGCCCAGCAACCAGTCGATGAACAGCCGCGCAGCGGGGCTGGGCGGCCGCCCTTCGGCATGCACCACGTAGTAGGCATAACGCGCCTTCAGCGCAGGCCCTGGCAGGCGCACCAGCTCATAGCGCTGCAGGTACGGCTGGGCGACGTGGGTGCGTGCAAGCACCGCGCCCATGCCATACACCGCTGCGCGCATCGCGTCGGTACTGTCGGCGAAGGTGTGCATGGCTGGCAACGGCGACGGCGGGCGCACGCCGGCATGGCGGAACCAGTCGCGCCACCCCTGTGGTGACAGATCACTGAGCAGCGGCAATTCGGCGATGCGTGCCGGGTCTTGCAGTGCTTCGACACCGGGCAATGCCGGGGATGCTACGGGAAAGAGGTTATCGTCCATCAGGTGCTGCGCGTGCAGTCCGGGCCACTGGCCCAGCCCATAACGGATGCCGACTTCCGGGCCGTTTTCGTCGTAACGGTCGAGGCCACTGCCGGTGTGCAGTTCGATGCGGATGTGTGGATGGGCCTGGGTGAAACGCGGTAGCCGTGGCAGCAGCCAGCAATACGACAATGAGCGCAGCGTAGCGATCCGCAGCGGCACGCTGTCCGCGTCCGGCTGCAGATGGTGGGCGACGGCAGCGACATCGGTAAACGCGGCGCTGGCGGCGTCGGCCAACTGCCGGCCTTCGGCCGTCAGCCGCACCCCGCGCGCATGGCGGAGGAACAGGCGTGTGGCCAGCACCTCTTCCAGGCGGCGGACATGGTGGCTGACCGCGCTGGCGGTCAGATGCAGTTCCTGCGCCGCCTGGGCGAAGTTCTGATGGCGCGCGGCGACCGCGAAAACGGCCAGCGCAGGAAGCAGGGAAGGGCGTAGCAGCATGTCCAGCCTCAAACCATATTTGTGGCTGGCAGCGATACTACGCGCTTGTGTGGCGGGCGTCTGCGTCCGATCCTGTGTGGCCAGACCTGCTGCACGATGACGGACGGACACAGCACATGAATGCGATACCCCAGGCGACCGAACGTGATTGGCGCACACCGCTGGAACTGACCCTGCTCGGCGCGATCTGGGGCTGCTCGTTCCTGTTCATGCGGGTGGCGGTGCCCTCGTTCGGCCCGTTCGCGCTGGTCGAGGTGCGGCTGGTGCTGGGCGCACTGGTGCTGCTGCCGTTCCTGTGGCGCGCCCGCGCGCAGTTCCCGCCGCGCCGCTGGCTGTGGCTGGCACCGATCGGTCTGGTCAATTCGGCGTTGCCGTTCGTGCTGTTCGCTTACGCCGCAGAGCGTGCGCCGGCCGCCATCGGTGCGATCTGCAATGCGATGACCGTGCTGTTCGCCGCGTTGATTGCGTTCCTGTTCTTCGGCGAGAAGATCGGTGTGCGCCGCGCCGGCGCGTTGCTGGTCGGCTTTGCCGGCGTAGTTGTGCTGGCCACGGCCAAGATCTCGGGCCTGAGCATTGGTACCGCGGTGCTGGCCGGTGCGGCGGCGTCACTGCTGTACGGTCTGGGCGTGAACCTGGTGAAGCGGCACATGACCGGGTTGCCTTCGGCCGCGGCCGCCGCTGCCACGTTGTCGTGCGCCTCATTGTGGTTGTTGCCGCTGGCGCTCACGCATCTGCCGCAGGGGCCGATTCCGGGCAAGGCATGGGGCGCGGCGATCGCGCTGGGCGTCGTCTGCACCGGATTCGCCTTCCTGATGTTCTATCGCCTGATCGGCCGCATCGGCCCGTCGCGTGCGTCAACGGTGACTTATCTGGTTCCGCTGTTCGGTGCTGCGTTTGCCTGGCTGTTCCTGGGCGAAGCGGTGACGGTGCAGATGTTGATTGCGGGTGCGTTGATTCTGGGCAGCGTGGCGGTCAGCCAGAAGGGCTGAGGCTCATTGGCGCTCACGCATCGGTAGCGCCGGGCCATGCCCGGCGAGCCCTTTTCCGTGGCTGCGGGGAGGTGTCACTTTCTTTGCTCGTGCAAAGAAAGTAACCAAAGAAACACGCCGCCACACCGCGAGCCGCCGTGCTTCGCACGTCGGTCCCCTGCGCTTCTCGGCGAAYCAGGGGACGGYGCCGAACTCGCTGCGCTCAGACATCGGACCTCTTCGCCCCTGATTCCCCTGCGATGCTCGGCTCGCTCAAGGCGGACTGAAAGGTCAAGATCAACAGCAAATGCATCCACGCATGGCGTGGATCTACTGGGTGCAGCTGTGGCCTTTGACCTGGGTCCGCCTTGAGCGAGCCGAGCACCGCAGGTCCGGCGAGGGCGAAGAGGCGCGGGTGTCTGAGCGCAGCGAGTTCCCGCGCCGTCCCTCGGCGGACCGAGAAGCGCAGGGGACCGACGTGCGAAGCACGGCGGCTCGCGGCCGGCGGAACGTTTCTTTTGGTTACTTTTCTTTGCGTACAAAGAAAAGTAACGCCCATGAACAGTGAAGCACCTTCAGCACGCGCCACGCGCAGAACCCGCGACGGCGTTACTTCACCGGCACCGGAATATTGCAGAGATCGATATGCCCGGCCGGGCGCTTGTAGAAATCATCCGCGCGATTGCGCCGCGCTTCGACCGTATCGGCGAAGGTCTTCGAATCGGTACGCAGTACCTGGATCGGTGTGCGCTCGGCCGCAGGCACATCGTTGACGCGACGGATCGACACGATCGGCGTGCGCAGCTTCGGGTCAGTGTAGAAGCCCATCGGTGCCGGTCCACGCGGGATCGCGCTGAGCAGCTCCATGCCCTTCAGCACGCGGCCGACCAGGGTGATGTTGCGGTCCAGCTGGCGCGGCGATTGGCCGGTAACCACATACAGTTCGGCGCCGATGCTGCTGTCTTCCTCGTTGCTGCGGCCCGCACCCAGCATGCCGTAGCAGTGTGCCAGCCAGGCTTTGCCGGCCTGCGGGTCCTGACCGACCGGGAAGCCATCGACGAAGCCGGTCTGCGCTGCCCAGCCATCGCGATCCGGCAGCACGCTCACCTTCAAACCGCTGTCGGCACGCTCGAATTCGGCCGGCAGCTTGCGCTGCGCGCTGCCGAACGGTTTGGCCT
>NZ_JBFRFE010000328.1:0-4731 GCF_052114665.1 Stenotrophomonas sp. 2YAF22
GCATCGCCCGTGCCATCCGCACCGTGGCCTGGCGCATCCTGGTGTTCTACATCGGTTCGCTGAGCGTGATCATCGCCGTGGTGCCGTGGACCAGCGAGGCGCTGAAGTCGCCGTTCGCTGCGGTGCTGGATATCGCCCGCATCCCGGGCGCAGGTACGGCCATCACCCTGATCGCCGTGATCGCGCTGCTGTCGGCGCTCAATGCCAACCTCTACGGCGCCTCGCGCATGATGTATTCGCTGGCGCAGCGTCGTGAAGCGCCGGCCGTGCTCGGCTGGACCGACCCGCGCCAGGTGCCGGTGATCGCCGTGCTGGCCAGCGTGCTGTTCGGCTTTGCCGCCACGGTGATGGAGCTGCTGTTCCCGGACCGGGTACTGCCGGTGCTGCTGAACATCGTCGGTTCCACCTGCCTGCTGGTGTGGACGCTGTCGCTGGTCTCGCAGCTGGTGCTGCGCCGCCGCGCCGACCGCCTCGGCACCCGCCTGCCGTTCCGCATGGCCGGTTTCCCATGGCTGACCGTCTGTGCGCTGGGCATCCTGGCACTGATCTTCGGCCTGCTGCTGAGCGAGTCGCATACGCGCCTGCAGTTCCTGTCGATGGTGGCGCTGACGGCGACCATCGCGGCCAGCAGCGCCATCGCCCGGCGCATGCGCGAGGCCTGATCGGCGTTGCCGGCCAGAGGCCGGCACTACCACGGGGGCTGCACATCCGCCGTGCCATCCTGATCGGGTGGGCCATCACCGGCCCGACGAACGGGAGCACCGCATGCTGCGCAGCCGTCCCTTCCTGATGTTCACCGGCCAGGCCGAAGCGGCGCTGGCCCTGTACGCCGAAGCCTTCGCCGAATTCCGCCTGCTGGCCCTGCAGCGCCACCCGGACGGGGCGGGCGCGGGCGTGCCCGGGCAGGTCCGCCAGGCCATTTTCCTGCTCGGCGGCACCCACTACCTGTGCTTTGACAGCCTGGATGTGCACGACTTCACGTTCACGCCCTCGATTTCGCTGTTCGTCGAGTGTTCCGGCGCCGAATCATTCGAGCGTGCCGCGCGCGTGCTGGGTGACGGCGGGCACTGGCTGATGCCGGTGGGCGATCAGGATTTCAGCAGCCGCTACGGCTGGGTGCAGGACCGCTTCGGCRTGTCGTGGCAGTTGAGCCTGGGGCAGATGCCCGACCCATGACGGCAAAGCATCCACGCATGGCGTGGATCTACTGGAAACGAGAACGGCCCGCTTGCGCGGGCCGTTCTCTTACCGATGCCGCGATGGCTTACGCCTCGACTTCATCATCCTTGTAGGCATCGACCGGGATGCAGGCACACATCACGTTCTTGTCGCCGTACACGTTGTCGACGCGGGCTACCGGCGGCCAGTACTTCTGCAGCTTCAGGCTCGGCAGCGGGAAGGCGGCCAGCTCGCGCGGGTAGGCGTGGGTCCACTCGCTGGCGGTCACGGCCGTGGCCGTGTGCGGGGCGTTCTTCAGCGGGTTGTCCTCGCGGTCCAGGCGGCCGTCTTCGATCGCGGTGATCTCTTCGCGGATCTGGATCATCGCGTCGATGAAGCGGTCCAGCTCGTGCAGCGATTCGCTTTCGGTCGGTTCGACCATCAGCGTGCCGGCCACCGGGAAGCTCAGGGTGGGGGCATGGAAGCCGAAGTCGATCAGGCGCTTGGCCACGTCTTCGGCACCGATGCCGCTGGTCTTCTCCAGCGGACGCACGTCCAGGATGCACTCGTGCGCGACCAGGCCGTTGCGACCGGTGTACAGGGTCTTGAAGTGCGGGGCCAGGCGCTTGGCGATGTAGTTGGCGTTGAGCTGGGCAACCTGGGTGGCCTTGCGCAGGCCTTCGGTGCCCATCATCGCGATGTACATCCAGCTGATCGGCAGGATCGAGGCGCTGCCGAAGCTGGCGGCGCTGACCATGCYGACCGGACCGTTGTCACCCAGCTTGCCCGGCAGGAACGGGGCAAGGTGCGACTTGACCGCACACGGGCCAACGCCCGGGCCGCCGCCGCCGTGCGGGATGCAGAAGGTCTTGTGCAGGTTCAGGTGCGAAACGTCCGAACCCCACTTGCCCGGCTTGGCCACGCCGACCAGGGCGTTCATGTTGGCACCGTCGGTGTACACCTGGCCRCCATGCTTGTGGATGATCTCGCAGATCTCCACCACCTCTTCCTCGAACACGCCGTGCGTGGACGGGTAGGTCATCATGATCGCGGCCAGGCGGTCGCTGTACTTCTCGGCGTTGAGGCGGATGTCTTCGACGTCGACGTTGCCGTTGGCATCGGTCTTGGTGACCACGACCTTCATGCCGCACATCTGCGCCGAGGCCGGGTTGGTGCCATGCGCCGAATCCGGGATCAGGCAGATGTCACGGTGATCTTCGCCACGCGAGCGGTGGTAGGCGCGGATCGCCAGCAGGCCGGCGTACTCGCCCTGCGCACCGGAGTTCGGCTGCAGGCTGACGGCGTCGTAGCCGGTGCACTCGACCAGCATCGCTTCCAGCGAATCGATCAGTTCCTTGTAGCCCAGCGCCTGCTCGGTCGGCACCAGCGGGTGGATCTGCGAGAACTCCGGCCAGGTCACCGGGATCATTTCGGCGGTGGCGTTGAGCTTCATGGTGCACGAGCCCAGCGGGATCATCGTGCGGTCCATCGCCAGGTCCTTGTCGGCCAGCGAACGCAGGTAGCGCAGCAGTTCGTGCTCGCTGTGGTGGGTGTTGAACACCGGGTGGGTCAGGAACGCGGACTGGCGCAGCAGGCCGGCCGGCAGCGCATCGGCGGTGCTGGCATCGAGCGCGTCCACATCAACGGTTGCACCGAACAGCGCGCCTACGGCGACGATGTCGGCGCGGGTGGCGGTCTCGTCCAGGCTGATGCCGACCGAACTGCTGTCGATCGCACGCAGGTTGTAGCCGGCGGCACGGGCCTTGGCATGGATCGCGTCGGCGTCGACGCCGGTGACGTGCAGCGTGTCGAAGAAGTCGGCACCGACCTGCACACCGGCAGTGCGCAGCGCGCTGGCCAGGATGGCGGCCAGGCGATGGGTGCGGCGGGCGATGCGGGTCAGGCCTTCCGGACCGTGGTAGACGGCATACATCGAGGCCATCACCGCCAGCAGCACCTGTGCGGTGCAGATGTTGGAGGTGGCCTTCTCGCGGCGGATGTGCTGTTCGCGGGTCTGCAGGGTCAGGCGGTAGGCCGGGTTGCCCTGTGCGTCGATCGAGACGCCGATCAGGCGGCCCGGCATCGAACGCTTGTAGGCATCACGGCAGGCCATGAACGCAGCATGCGGGCCACCGAAGCCGAACGGCACGCCGAAACGCTGGCTGTTGCCGACCACGATGTCCGCACCCCATTCGCCCGGGGCGGCCAGCAGGGTCAGTGCCAGCAGGTCGGTGGCCACGGCCACCAGGCCGCCGCGCGCGTGCACGGCATCGACCAGCGCCTTGTAGTCGCCCACCTGGCCGAAGGTGTCCGGGTACTGCAGCAGCAGGCCGAAGGCTTCCGCTTCCAGCGCTTCGGCCGGGGTGCCCACGCGCAGCACGATGCCCATGGGCTCGGCGCGGGTGCGCAGCAGTTCCAGCGTCTGCGGGTGCACGGCGTCGTGCACGAAGAAGGTGTCCGACTTCGACTTGGCCGAGCGCTTGGCCAGGGTCATCGCTTCAGCGGCGGCCGTGGCTTCGTCCAGCAGCGAGGCGTTGGCGATTTCCATGCCGGTCAGGTCGGCGCACAGGGTCTGGAAGTTGATCAGCGCTTCCATGCGGCCCTGCGAGATTTCCGCCTGGTACGGGGTGTAGGCGGTGTACCAGGCCGGGTTTTCCAGGATGTTGCGCAGGATCACGTTCGGCGTGTGGGTACCGTAGTAGCCCTGGCCGATGAAGCTGCGCAGCACGGTGTTCTTGTCGGCGATCGCGCGGATCTTCGCCAGCGCCTGCACTTCGGTGATCGACTCCGGCAGCGCCAGCGGTGCCGGCGACTTGATCTTGGCCGGCACGATGGCATCGGTCATCGCATCCAGCGAGGCGTGGCCGATGACGCCGAGCATCTGCGCGATCTCGGCATCGTTAGGGCCGATGTGGCGCTCGACGAACGCCGAATGGTGCTCGAGCTCACGCAGGGAAGGGGTGTTCTGGGACATGGCGAAGGATCCGTCAGGAAAGGGCACACGCACGGGCACAAGCCGCCGGTCGGCGGTCTGCGGGCGCCCCTCTGTCCTTTTGCCTGAGAGTTTAAAAGCGCGGAAAACCGCAGCTTCGTGCCCCTTCGGCGCCGGATCGAACCGGTCTCTCCAGAGTTCTGTTACGGGTGGTATCGGGCCTGAGCGATTACGGGCGTTGCGCCTTCGGCAGCGGTGACCTGCTTCTCCCACCGTGTTGCCCGCCGATTATAGCTCGTTGCCGGCGCCTGACGGTGGCCCGGGATGGCCTCACGGGGCTGAATGGCCGATGGCCCGGGCGTGCGTTCTGTGCATCCGTGCATGGCATCGCGCGCATTCCCCACCTATGATGGTGGGATTCTCGTATTCATCTGGCGCCGTCCCTGCTGCAGGGGATCGGCGCCCGCCGTGCGTGTCATGCATGGCCCTGCCGGACGCTTGCCCGATGACCGCCGCCGTTGCTCCTTCCACCCGCCGCATGGCCCTGTTGCTCGCTGGCCTGGCCATGTTCGGTCCGTTCTCGATCGACACCATCTTTCCCGCGTTTCCGCAGCTGGCCCAGCGCCTGGCGGTGGACGAGG
>NZ_JBFRFE010000329.1:0-4725 GCF_052114665.1 Stenotrophomonas sp. 2YAF22
GCGGCTGCGCAGCGTCTACGGGCAGGGTGGAGGCGTGATCTGCCTGGAGATGCCCATGCCCGTATGCCGCCCCGCCCTGCTCGCCCTGTCGCTGCTGATGTCGCCCGCCTTTGCGCAGACGCCCCCGCCCGCCGGGCTGCCAGCACCCATCGCCGAAAAGGCCGGCCCTGACACAGCAGCGCGCTCGCCCCTGCACGCGCAGGTACTTCTGGACCGCGCAAACTTCTCTCCGGGCGAGATCGATGGCGAAGTGGGCAGCAATCAACGCCGCGCGGTATCCGGCTTCCAGGCAGCGCACGGGCTGACAGTCAGTGGCGAACTGGACGACGCCACCTGGAAGGCCCTGCAGGCCGACTCGGTCGGCCCCCTTGCCAGCTACACGCTGACCGCAGAAGACGTGGCCGGTCCGTTCGTCGCGATTCCAAAGAAGCCCGCCGACCAGGCCAAGCTGAAGGCACTGGGCTTCAGCAGCGTGGAGGAATCGCTGGGCGAGCGCTTCCATGCTGCACCGGAGCTGCTGAAGGCGCTCAATCCCGGTGTGGATCTGAGCAAGGCCGGCAGCCGCATTCAGGTGCCCAATATTGCGCCCGCTGCGTTGCCCAAGGCCGCCAAACTGGTGGTCGACAAATCCGACTCCACCCTGCAGCTGCTGGACGCGCAGGGCAAGGTGATCGCGCAGGTACCGGTATCGTCGGGCAGCGAGCACGACCCGCTGCCGATCGGTGAGTGGAAGATCCTCGGCGTCTACCCGGATCCGCCATTCCACTACAACCCGAAGCTGTTCTGGGATGCCAGAAAGGGCGATCGCAAGGCCACGATTCCGCCCGGCCCGAACAATCCGGTCGGCCGGGTCTGGATCGACCTGTCCAAACCCCATTACGGCCTGCACGGTACGCCGGTGCCCGGCCATGTCGGCAAGACCGAATCGCACGGCTGCGTGCGCATGACCAACTGGGATGTGCTGCGCGTGGCTGCAGCCGTGGATACGTCGGTACCGGTCGTAATGCAGGAGTGAGCCGATGCGACTAGCGCAATTGATCGTACTGGGGCTGGTGATGGGCGTGGCAGCCGGATGGTGGCTGCAGCGTGAGGGCACGCCGTCCGATGACAGGGATGCCCGCCCCCTTGCAGTGGCGCAGACTTCCGCTGCGGCCGACAGCGCCCGTGCCGTACCCGAGGAGCAGGCGACAACGGCAATCGCCGCGCCCGCCCCAGCAGCAACGGGCGACACACCCTCCGGCCTGCTGCTGCCGGTACAGGGCATCRCGCCCTCGCAACTGCAGGACACCTTCACCGACGCACGCAGCGAAGGCCGCGTGCACGATGCGATCGACATCATGGCTGCTGCCGGCACACCGGTGCTGGCGGTGGCCGATGGCCATGTCGAGAAGCTGTTCGACAGCGAGCGTGGCGGCCTGACCGTCTACCAGTTCGAACCCAGCGGCCGCTGGTGCTACTACTACGCGCACCTGCAGCGCTACGCCGACGGCCTGGCGGAGAAGCAGACCATCAAGCGCGGCGATGTGATCGGCTACGTCGGCAGCACCGGCAACGCAAACCCAGAAGCCCCGCACCTACATTTCGAAGTGCACGTGCTGGGCCCGGAGAAGCAATGGTGGAAGGGCGAGTCGATCAATCCCTATCCATTGCTGAAAAAAGGGGACGGAGGGGATTAAGTCGCAAGCCGCACGGTCTGGTCGTGGCACCTAGGCAGCGCGTGGACGACGCCTGCGCAGCGCGATGGTGAAGATCACCAGTGCGATGCCTGGAACCAGCAGCAACAGCGCTGCCAGTTTCCAGAAGAAGAACGGCCACAACCAGAGGTAGTCCAGGTCGGTCAGTTTCAGAAGATCCAACGGCGGCTGCACTTCGATCATTGCCGGCCTGCCGACCAGCGTCGGCTCCACTTCCAGCACGGTCACCCGCAGCCAGGAGCGGCCACGTGGCAATGCATCACCGCGGCCATAGCCGAAGTACGCGGCGGTAAAAACAGCCGTTTCAACGGTTTCCACCCTGCGCACAACATCCGGTCCGGGAGGGCCAGATCGCACGCTTGCACGGAAGTCCGCATGCTCGTTGGGGGTTTCAACGCGCATCAGCACGCCGGGGTCGACGGCCGGGTCGGCGGCGTTGGGCGGGTAACGCAGCCGCAACCGCAGGCGATCATCAATGAAGCGGTAGACCGTGATCTCCGCGCTCGCACCGGGGCTCAGCACCAGCGGCAGGGTCTGCGTGCGTGACGCCAGGTGGTTGGYCACGGCGCCCGCCGCCAACACCACACAGGCGACTGCCCACAGGCCCCAGAACACCCACAGGGTGATCCGCAGCACCCGCGTTCCTTTCGCGCTGACATCGCCGGTCATCGATCCGCTTCCCTGCTGGCATTGCGTACACACTAACGAAAAAGCCCCGCTTTCGCGGGGCTTTTCCTTCACGCTACCAGGCAGTCGCTCAGGCGAACGGATCCTGCAGGACCATGGTGTGGTCGCGATCCGGGCCAGTGGAGACGATGCTGATCGGGCAGCCGGCCAGCTCTTCCAGCGAACGCAGGTAGGCGCGTGCGGCCGGCGGCAGGTCGTCCCAGTTGGTGATGCCGTGGGTGTTTTCGGTCCAGCCCGGGAACTCCAGGTACACCGGGGTGCACTCTTCCCAGCCCTGCGCGTCCAGCGGCGCGTACTCGGTACGCTTGCCGTTGTATTCGTAGGCGATGCAGACCTTCAGCTTTTCCATGCCGTCCAGCACGTCCAGCTTGGTGATGCACAGGCCGCTGATGCCGTTGATGGCCACGGCGCGCTTCAGCGCGACGATGTCCATCCAGCCGCAGCGGCGCGGGCGGCCGGTCGAGGCACCGTATTCGGCGCCGCGGTCGCGGATGCCCTGGCCGATTTCATCGTCCAGCTCGGTCGGGAACGGGCCGCCGCCAACGCGGGTCGCGTAGGCCTTGGCAATGCCCAGCACGTAGTCGATCGCGTCAGCACCGACGCCGGCACCGGCCAGCGCACCACCGACGGTGGTGTTGGAGCTGGTGACGTACGGGTAGGTACCGTGGTCGATGTCCAGCAGCGCGCCCTGCGCACCCTCGAACAGCACGCGCTTACCCTGCTTGCGCAGGTCATGCAGGATGCCGGCAACGTCCGACTTCATCGGCTGCACGTATTCGCCGAAGGCCAGCGCCTCGTCGAAGGTCTTCTGGAAATCGACCGCGTCGGTGTTCAGGTACTTGGTCAGCACGAAGTTGTGGTAATCCAGCGCGGTGCGCAGGAGTTCTTCCAGCTGCTTCGGATAATGCAGGTCGGCGATGCGGATGCCGCGACGCGCCACCTTGTCTTCGTAGGCCGGGCCGATGCCACGACCGGTGGTGCCGATCGCCTTGCCGCCGGCAGCGCGTTCGCGCGCCTGGTCCAGGGCGATGTGGTACGGCATGATCAGCGGCGCGGCCGGGGAGATCTTCAGGCGCGAACGCACTTCGACGCCGGAGGTTTCCAGCTCGGCGATTTCCTTCTGCAGCGCGGCAGGCGAGATCACCACGCCGTTGCCGATCAGGCACAGCGCATCGTCACGCAGGATGCCCGACGGGATCAGGTGCAGGACGGTCTTCTTGCCGTTGATGACCAGGGTGTGGCCGGCGTTGTGGCCGCCCTGGAAGCGCACGACAGCGCCGATTTCCTCAGTGAGCAGATCGACGATCTTGCCCTTGCCTTCATCGCCCCACTGGGCACCAAGCACTACGACAGACTGACCCATGACGGGTTCCTCTATTTGTTGCGGCCATCGGGGCCGCGGACGGGTAAACCGCAGCGGGGCTGGCCAGCGCTTGGGTGGCGGCTCCAAACGGGGAGCGGCCGGCGATGGAAGGCCCAGACACGGAAAAAGCCGAACGGGGAGGCCCGTCCGGCTTTTGTGCATTATCCGGGTTTCCGGGGTCCGGTGCCACCTTTCCGACGGGCGGCTTCACCAGCCGGTCAGCCACCCCGCCCCGGTAGTGCCGTACCCACCACAGCAGGCTCAACCCGGCCAGCAGGACCAGGCCACCGAAGCTGCGCAGGGCCGGGCTGGGCAGGTCCAGCAGGCGTTCGGCCATGCGCTTCCAGGCCACGGGGGCCACGAACAGCAACAGGCCTTCCAGCACCGCGACCAGACAGACGGCGGCGAACAGATCTTTCATGGGGGAACTCCGGAAAAGCACGAGGCCCGGCGTATGGCCGGGCCCCGTGAGGTACTGCCGTGCGGACTCAGCGATCGTTCTTGAGGTACTGCAGGAACGGGTCGTTCTTGTCCAGCACGATCACGCCGTTGCCGTCGGTCATCGAGCCACGGTAGGCCTCGAGGCTGCGGTAGAACGCGTAGAACGACGGGTCAGCCGAACCGGCCTTGCCGTAGATGCGTGCGGCCTCGGCATCGCCTTCACCACGCAGGCGCTGGGCATCGCGTTCGGCTTCTGCGATCAGCACGGTGCTGTCACGGTCGGCCTGGGCGCGGATGGTCAGCGACTGCTCCTCGCCCTCGGCGCGCAGCTTCGCGGCTTCCTGCTTGCGCTGGGCGCGCATGCGCTCGTACACGTCATTGATCACCTGGCTGTCGGTGGGCAGGTCCACCTGCTTGATGCGCAGGTCGATCATCTGCATGCCCAGCCCGGCAACGGCTTCGTTGATGCCCTTCAGCTGCTCGGCGATCAGCTCGCTGCGGTCGCCGGAGACCAGCTGCTGCAGGGTGCGCGAGTTGATC
>NZ_JBFRFE010000330.1:0-4720 GCF_052114665.1 Stenotrophomonas sp. 2YAF22
CGACTGGATCTGGGACAGGCCCAGGGCGGGACGGGTGTCTTCAGTGATGGTCATGCGATCAGGCTTTCAGGCTCATCCCTGATTATAGGCGTTGCCTGTGAATTGGGGAGGAAACCGGGGGCCAGGCCACCGCCGCGCGCCACCGGGCGTGGCGTCTGGCGTGAATACGTATGCAGGCAGCGCCATCGTCGTGGGCCGCCGCTAAGCTTGCGGGAGTTGGTTTTCGGCCCGCTTCCAGCGGGTCCCGCATGCCCGGAGGGGGGCTGTCGATGTCGCACTATCCATGGTGGCGCGGAGCCGTCATCTACCAGATCTACCCGCGCAGTTTCCTCGACGCCAACGGCGACGGGGTAGGCGACCTGCCCGGCATCATCCAGCGCCTGGACCATATCGCCGCGCTGGGCGTGGATGCGATCTGGATCTCGCCGTTCTTCCGATCGCCGATGGCCGACTTCGGCTATGACATCGCCGACTACCGCGATGTCGATCCGCTGTTCGGCAGCCTGGACGACTTCGACCGGCTGCTGGCCAAGGCCCACGGCCTGGGCCTGAAGGTGATGATCGACCAGGTGCTCAGCCACACCTCGATCGAGCACGCCTGGTTCCGCGAGAGCCGCCAGGACCGCAGCAACCCGAAGGCGGACTGGTATGTGTGGGTGGATCCGCGCGAAGACGGCACGCCCCCCAACAACTGGCTGTCGCTGTTCGGCGGCGGTGCCTGGCAGTGGGAGCCGCGCCGCGAGCAGTACTACCTGCACAACTTCCTGGTGGACCAGCCGGACCTGAATTTCCACCACCCGGAGGTGCAGCAGGCGACCCTGGACAACGTGCGCTTCTGGCTGGACCGGGGTGTGGATGGCTTCCGCCTGGATGCGATCAATTTCTGCTTCCATGACGCGCAGCTGCGCGACAACCCGCCCAAGCCGGCCGACAAGCGCGTCGGCCGCGGCTTCAGCGCGGACAACCCGTACGCCTACCAGTACCACTATTACAACAACACCCAGCCGGAGAACCTGCCGTTCCTGGAGCAGCTGCGCGCCCTGCTGGACGAGTACCCGGGGGCGGTGAGCCTGGGCGAGATCTCCTCGGAGGATTCGCTGGCGACCACCGCCGAATACACCCAGGATGGCCGCCTGCACATGGGCTACAGCTTCGAGCTGCTGGTCAACGATTACAGCGCGGCCTACATCCGCGACACCGTTTCGCGCCTGGAAGCGGCGATGACCGAAGGCTGGCCGTGCTGGGCGGTGTCCAACCATGATGTGGAGCGGGCGGTCAGCCGCTGGGGTGGCCATCCGGCCGACCCTCGCCTGGCGCGGATGCTGGTGGCGCTGCTGTGTTCACTGCGTGGTTCGGTCTGCCTGTACCAAGGTGAGGAGCTGGGCCTGGCAGAGGCCGAAGTGCCGTTCGAGGCGCTGCAGGACCCGTATGGGATCACCTTCTGGCCCAACTTCAAGGGGCGCGACGGCTGCCGCACGCCGCTGCCGTGGATCGACGCGCCGCTGGCCGGCTTCACCACCGGCAAGCCGTGGCTGCCGATCCCGGCCGAGCACCAGGCGGCGGCCGTGGCGGTGCAGGCGCAGGATCCGCATTCGGTGCTGTCGGCCTTCCGCAGCTTCCTGRCCTGGCGTCGTACCCAGCCGGCCCTGCTGCACGGTGACATCCGGTTCCTGGACAGTGCCGAGCCAGTGCTGCTGTTCGAGCGTATGCTTGCAGATGAAACTCTCCTGCTGGCCTTCAACCTGTCGGCCGAAGCGGTGAGCCATCCGCTGCCGGCGGGCAACTGGCAGCAGGTGGCTGTGCCGGGCCCGGATGCGGGGACGGTGCAGGGCAATGAACTGCAGCTGCCGCCGCGTGCGGTGTATTGCGCGCGACGCAGCTGACCAATTTCTCCGGTGGCGGTACTTGCGGGGACGGGGCCGAAGCGCCCCGTCCCTTTTTTGTGGGCGCGGTTCCGGTGCAGGACATCCACGCATGGCGTGGATCTACCGGGGGTATGCAGGATGGATCCCCGTCATGCATGGATGCGATGCGGCGGGGTAGATCCACGCCATGCGTGGATGGGGCCGTACCGATCACGCTTGACTGGCCAACGCGTTGCGCACAAAAGAAAACCCGCTGCCTGCGCAGCGGGTTTCCGGTCCTGCTCCCCTTGGGTGCCGGCCAGCGGCCGGCACTACCGAGTCCGGGTCGCCGGGCATGGCCCGGCGCTACCTCAGAACTTGTAGTTCACGCCCAGCATGTAGGTGCGGCCCCACTCGATGTACTCCAGCGGGCGATCCTTGGTGCCGGCGTAGGTGCGGTACGGCTCGTTGGTCAGGTTGCTTCCCTGCAGCAGCAGGGTCAGCCCACGCAGGCTGCTGCTGTCGCTGAAGGTATAGCTGACCTGCGCATCGGTCACGTTCTCGCCCACGACATAACGCAGGGTGCGGTTGCCGTTGAAGTTGCCGATCTCGCCGATGAAGTCCGAACGGCGGCGCTGGCTCACGCGTGCTTCAAAGCCACTACGCTCGTAGTAGGCAGTGAAGTTGTACACGCGCTTGGACAGGCCGGGCAGGCTGATCGGGTCGGTGCCCACGCTGGACGCGCTTTCCGGATCCAGGATCTGGATGTCGCTCTTGTTGAAGGTCGCGCTGGCCTGCACGCCGAAGCCACGCAGGCTGTCGGTCAGCATTTCCAGCGGGAACGACGCGGTCAGCTCCAGGCCCTTCAGGGTGCCGCCCTTGCCGTTCACCGGAGTCGAGAACGTGCCGGTCGGCAGCACCGGCACCACCATGCCCGGCGGCGGCACATAGTCGCCCAGCAGGCCGGTGAAGTCGTAGTTGTCCACCGACTGGGTGTAGACGTAGCTCTTCAGGTCCTTGTAGAAGATCGCGGCGGCCACGTAGGCCTTCTCGCCGAAGTACTTCTCGTAGGACAGGTCCAGTGCGGTGGCGCGCCACGGGTCCAGCAACGGGTTGCCGCCACTGCCGCCGGGGCGACCGGTACCGGTATCCACGCCGAACTCCAGGCCCGCGCGCATCTGGTCCACGCGCGGGCGCGCGACCTGCTTGGCTGCGGCAAAACGCAGGGTCTGCTCATGCGGGAACATGAAGGCCAGGTTCAAGCTGGGCAGCCAGTCGTTGTACTTGCGGCCGTCCGAGTAGGGCTGGATGTTGTTGCCGGCCGCCTGCGAGCTGTCCCAGTAGCGCGAGTCCGAGCTCTGGTCGGTGTGCTGCATCTGCACGCCGATATTGCCGCGTACGCCCACCACACCGATGTCGGTGTTGATGTTCAGGCGCGCCCAGGCGGTGGTGATCTTTTCCTGCACCGTCCACGACTTGGGAATCAGGTAGTCCAGGTTGTCGACCGGATTGAAGGTCATGTAGCGACCGACCGCGCCAGGCACGTTCCAGGCCGGGATGGTGCCCAGGCCGGCGAAGCCGAGGTTGACCGGGCGGTACTGCAGATCCGATGCGATGTTGGCATCGCCCTGCGCGCCCAGCAGGATGTTGCCTTCGGACTGGGTCTTCACCTTGCGGCGGTCGGCATAGTTCACGCCGATATCCAGATCCGGTGCCCACGACGCCATTGCTTCGGGCAGGGCGATGGTCGCGGCCAGCTTGCCACCCTTCAGGCGGTCTTCCACCTTCGGCACCTTGCCGTAACCAGAACCGTAGATGGTGTTGGTCAGGAACAGCGCGTCCGGGTTGGAGTAGTTCAGGCCCGGGCTGATCTGCGAGAAGCCATCCTGGCGGAACTGCACACCGACCGTATCCAGCTGCGGCATCGGGGTCAGCTGCAGGTTGTTTTCCAGGTTCAGTTCGTCGCGGGTGGCCTTGGAATAGTTCAGGTCAGCGACCAGCTTGACGCTGCCGAAGGTGAACTCGTTGTTCCAGCCGAACGCATCGATCTTGTCCTTGCGCTTGTTGTACATGCCGCGTACCAGCGGGTACACGCCACTGGCGGTGCCACCGGTGAAGGTGCCATTGGCGTTGACCTGCGGGTTGCTGACCAGCAGGCCCGGGGTGTAGTTGCCGTTGTAGTTGCTGAGGTTGAGCTCGAACTGGTTGGCGGTGTCGATCTGCTCTGCTTCGGTGTGGAACGCGTCGAAGGTGCTGGTCCAAGCGTTGTTGGGCCGGAACTGGATCGTGGCCATCACACCGTCGCGCTTGTTGTTGCCGGTGCGGCGCAGCGCCTTGATGCCGTCGGTGAAGTAGGTGCCAGCGGCAACACCGGGGCGGTTGCCGTTGGTGGTGTGCTCGGTGGTCCACGGCTCGTACAGGCCCACCTGGTTTTCCTGGATCGGCATGTCGCTGTGCGCGTAGCCGATCGCGATGCCGAGCGTCTTGTCCAGGAACTGGTCGATGTAGCTGGCGCTGAAGCGGTTGCCGTACGGGTCGGTGTCGGCGGCGCGGCCCAACGAACTCTTCTGGTAGCGGCCGCTGACGGCGATGACGCGGTCGGGGAAGCTGAGCGGACGTGCAGTCTGCATGTCGATGGTGCCCGACAGGCCCTGGCCGACCAGCGCTGCGTCGGGGGTCTTGTACACGGTCACGCCGTTGACCAGCTCGGACGGATACTGGTCGAACTCGACGCCGCGGTTGTCGCCGGTGCTGACCACTTCACGCCCGTTGAGCAGGGTGGTGGCGAAATCCGGCGACAGGCCGCGCACGCTGATCACCTGCGCACGACCGGCCACACGCTGTGCGGCAAGGCCAGGCAGGCGCGAGATCGATTC
>NZ_JBFRFE010000331.1:0-4682 GCF_052114665.1 Stenotrophomonas sp. 2YAF22
TCCTCCTGCGGTACCGCAACGGCGGTGTCACTGCCCTGCATGTTCTCGCAGATGACGCGGTCGCAGTACGACGGTATGGCTGCGGCATCGGAAGAGAACGTGCTCGACATCCTGCAGCGGACTGGTGTCAGCGTGCTTTGGCGCGACAACAACAATGGCGGATGCAAGGGCGTGTGCGAGCGCGTGCCCACCGAAGACATGCCTCCACTGAAAGTGCCGGAATTGTGTGTCAACCGGGATGGCACCTGCCATGACGAAATCCTGCTGCACCAGCTGGGCGCGCGCATCGAGGCGATGCCGGGTGATGGGCTGATCGTGCTGCATCAGCTGGGCAGCCATGGGCCCACGTACTTTGAACGCTATCCGGCCGATGCCAGGACATTCAGCCCCACCTGCGCCAGCAACCAGATCCAGAAATGCAGCAATGAAGCGCTGGTCAACACCTACGACAATACGCTGGTCTATACCGACCGACTGCTGGGCAAGGCCATCGACCTGCTGCAGACCTACGCGGACCAGCGCGATGTGGCCCTGATCTATGTTTCCGACCATGGCGAGTCGCTTGGCGAGCACGGCCTGTATCTGCACGGGACGCCCTACTTCATCGCGCCACGGGAGCAGACCCAGGTGCCGCTGGTGATGTGGTTCTCTCCCGCCTTCGCGACCCATGCACGACTTGAGGTTGCCTGCCTGCGTCATGCTGCGGGCACCAGATCCTACAGCCACGACAATCTCTTCCACTCCCTGCTGGGGCTGTTCGATATCAGCAGCGGGGTTTACGAGCCGGGCCTGGATGTGTTCGCGGGCTGCCGCCTCCCCTAGCGCCGTCGACTGTCACAGTGTCTCCGCCAAACGCAGTACGTCCATGGGAAACGCGGCGTAATCGTCGAGCGGAGCGCTGTGGCTGTCCCGCCGGTGAATCTGCCTGACCGCGACCACGCCCTTGTCGGGAACAATGACCAGGTGCTGGCCGAGATAGCCGTTGGCTGCGTATGCCGCTACAGGCCCCCGGTCGATGTCGAAGATGTCGCTGAGTCTCAATCCGCGCCCGCTGATTTCGGCAGCGTAGCGCTGTGGCCAGGCAGGTCCCAGGCGTTCGGCCAGGAAGCTGATCAGCGCTGCCTTGCTGTCGAACAGACGGCCCTCGGTGGCCAGCAGCACCTCCTGCGTCCCAGCGTCCACGCTGCGGGCAGACAGGAGGGCTGCTGCCGCTGATTTCAGCCGGTAGTGCTCCCAAGCGGGGATGCGCCACCACAGCAGGCCGACATCGGGGGAGCGTGCGCTCTCGGCGGTCATCAACGCCACCGAGCGTTCGCTCAGCAACCGCTTGCCGTCCGGGGCGACGCCACCGGCCAGCATCAGTCGTCCGATCGCCGCCAGATCAGGGGCTGACAGCGATAGCCCGGCCATGCCCAAGGGCGTGCCGGCCTGATCCTTCATCCATGCATGGCGGGAGATGCCGAGTGGCTTGAACAGCCGCTCGTCCAGGTAGACATCCAGCGGCTTGCCGGCAAGCCGTTCGACGATGCCCGGCAGGAGATTGGTGGCCTTGTTGTTGTAAGCGAACGTGGTGCCTGGATCGGTGGACACCTCGGCCGCCAGCGCCAGCTTCACCAGATCCGGTGCGCCCTCCAGTTCCACACCGGCGTTGGCTACGTTCTGCAGTCCGGAGGTGTGGTCCATCAACATCCTGATCGTGATGTCCCGCTTACTTCCCTGCCGCCATTCCGGGTAAACAGTGCTGACCGGCTCGTCGATGGAAGCGAGCTTGCCGTCATCGAGCAGCAGCCCGATGGCCAGGGCGACGACGGACTTGGTCGCCGACATGAGGTGAATCCGTTCTTCACCGGCGGCGGGTGCGATCTGCAGCAGGACAGCGCCTTCTCGCTCAACGAAGAGCGCGTCGGAATGCGCATTGCGGGCATTCTGCTCGATCGCTGCAAGGGCGTCAGGCGTGTTGGCGCCGGCCACCCAGGGGCGCAACGCGAGGAAGACTATGCAGACGAATAAACAGGCTCTCATGGCGGGCTCCTCCATTGGGCAGGTACAGGATGACTACATTTGTAGTCATCGTGCAGTGCATGAAGTCATGCGCGATCGGGTGCCTTCACCCGCGCCCGGGCGGCGCATTCCAGGCGTCCGACGGCCTTTGTGCATAGGCGCGCACGAAGAGCGCGACCGTGGCATGGCTTCCGGACATGGGCGTTGCCGCATCTGGCAGGCCATGCTCTGCAAGGATGAGCCTGAGGAACTTCTCGCTGTCACTGGAATGCAGCGACCCTGCGGAGGCCGTCGCCATCGCCTGTTCGGCGAGATCGAAGTACGGCTGGAGCACCGCACGCCAGTGCTCCATGTAGACAGCACGGGCATGATCTGAACGCGAAAGCGCCCTGCAGAAAGCCTGGCATGAAGGGTTTGCCGCCAACCGTCCGATGCCATCGGTGATCCGCATCAGCGCATCGCCAAGATCCAACGTTCCACGCATGTGGAGCCCAGCAACCGGCAAGGATGCAAGATGGCTGTCCATGACCGCCCCGTAGAGCTGCGCCTTGTCACGATAGTGGGCATAGATCGTGACCTTGCTGACGTCGCAGGCCTCAGCGATGCGCTTCATCGTCGCGTTCTCAAACCCCTCTTCCGCAAACACAGTGCCGGCTGCATCCAGTATCCAACGTCGGCTCAACGCCCGTGCTCCTTCCCAGCGCAGGGCGGTTTTGCTTGGGAGGCCGCTGGAGCGAACCACGCTCACATCCGCCTGAACAATGCACTGGCATTCACGCCGCCAAAGCCAAATCCATTGGTCAACGCGAACTCGATCTCCGCCTTCCGCGGCCCGCCGGCGACGATCGAAAGCCCGTCTGCCAACGGATCCGGGCGGCCGAGGTTGAGCGTCGCCGGCGCGACCTGGTCGCGCAAGGCAAGCACCGTAAAGATTGCTTCGATGCCGCCAGCCGCCCCGAGCAGGTGCCCGGTGCTGGACTTGGTGGCAGAGATGAGAAGATCTGGACGGGCGCCGAACAAGGCACGCATGGCCGCGAGCTCTGCCCGGTCCCCCACCTGGGTCGAAGTCGCGTGCGCATTGATGTGGTCGATCTGCTCAGCGGAAATGCCCGCCTGCGCCAGCGCGATCTCCATCGCCCTGCGGGCGCCACTGCCGTCGTCGGGTCCCGCAGTCAAATGGTAGGCATCCGAAGTGGTGCCATAGCCGACCAGCTCGGCCAGCGGGGTGGCACCACGCGAGCGCGCGTGATCCAGCCGCTCGATCACCAGCAGCCCCGCCCCTTCGGACATGACAAAGCCGTCCCGCTGCTCATCAAACGGGCGAGAGGCTGCCTGGGGTGAGCCGTTGAACGACGTACTCAGTGCCTTGGCAGCGGCGAAGCCGCCCAGGCTGACCCGGTGCATCGCCGCCTCCGCACCACCGCACAACGCGATGTCCGCCTCGCCGGATCGGATGAGACGCGCCGCATCACCAATGGCTTGGACACCCGCCGCGCAGGCCGTGACGGGAGCGCCCTGCGGACCTTTGAACCCGTAACGGATCGATGCCTGCCCAGCCGCCATATTCGCCAGGAAGGTGGGTGCAGTGAAGGGCGACAACCGGCCAGGCCCTCGGCTTTCGGTGGTGTGGACCGCATTGACGATGGATCCAAACCCGCCGATCCCGGTGGCAATCACGGTTGCCGTTCGCAGCCGCCCACGCTCATCGGCTTCCCGCCAACCGGCCTGCTCAAGGGCTTCGTGGGCAGCGACCAGCGCGAACTCAACAAACCGGTCCATCTTCTTGAGGTCTTTCGGCGCGATGATGCCGGTCGAATCGAAACCCGCCTCAGGATCTTGAATGCGATCAGGCACGCGCCCGCCGACTTCGCATCCGGTTCCCGCCGCGAGATCAGGACCAAGCGACCCGATTCCGGAGCGTCCCGCCAGGAGGCGCGACCAGACGGTTTCCACCCCGCAGCCGAGTGGACTCACGACGCCCATTCCGGTCACCACGATGCGATCTTTGTCGGCGATTTTCATAGCTTATCTCTCATATGGAAGAGGTCCGGGCCAACGTCAGGCAACGCGGGTCTTTTCCGCTCGGACCTTGAACCAGATGGCATACATCGCCGGCAGGAACACCAGTGTCATGACGGTGCCGGCAATGGTGCCGCCAATCAGCGTGTAGGCAAGCGTTCCCCAGAACACCGAATGCGTCAGCGGAATGAACGCAAGCACCGCTGCCAGAGAAGTGAGGATCACTGGGCGGGCGCGGTGAACTGTCGCCTCGATGATGGCGTGGAAGGTATCCATCCCCGCCTCTTCGTTCTCGTGGATCTGGCCGATGAGGATGAGCGTGTTGCGCATCAGGATGCCCGACAATGCGATCAATCCAACCAGCGCGTTGATGCCAAACGGCTGCTGGAACAGCAGCAGGGTCGGCACCACGCCGATCAGCCCCAACGGACTGGTCATGAAGACCATGATCATCGCGGAGATGGAACGTACCTGCAGGATGATGATCAGCAGGGTCACCGCCAGCATGATCGGGAACAGCGGCAGCATCGCGCTCATCGCCTTGCCCGATTCCTCGATGGAACCGGCCTGGTTAATCGCGTAGCCCTCGGGCAGCGAGGCAATGAGCGGCGCAAGCTGCTTGCTGATAGCGGTGGATACATCCGGTGGCTGCAGTGCATCGT
>NZ_JBFRFE010000332.1:0-4681 GCF_052114665.1 Stenotrophomonas sp. 2YAF22
GTGCAGGACATCGTTCCAGCATTCCTGCAGGCCATGCACACGCACGGCATCGTGCCTGATGCACGTGGCCGAGATGCACTCAATGCGGACGGCACGCTGGTGCGTTTCCACGTCGAGGGGGATCGCCGCGGCACGCGCAATGGCTGGGCCGTGCTGTTCGGCGACAACGTGCCCGCCGGCGAGTTCGGCAGCTGGCGTACCGGCCTGCGCCAAGGGTGGTGCGCGAAGTCGCCGACCTCCCTGACCGCCGCCGAACAACGCGCGATCCGGCAGCGCCAGGATGCCGCCCGCGCGGAGCGGGAAAGACAGCAGCGCGAACGCGAGGACGCGGCGGCCAAGGCGGCCAATGTCCTGTGGAACCGTGCAGTGCCTGCCGATGCCAGCCACCCGTATCTTGTGCGCAAGGGCATCCAGGCGCACGGGCTGCGCGTAGCGGCGTGGCCGGTGCGCAACAGCGATGGTCTGGTGTTCCGGCACATCGACAACGCACTGCTGGTCCCGGTGACCAATACCGCGGGCCGAATCGTCTCGCTGCAGGCGATCTTTCCACGCATGGACCTGGCGCTCGGTCGCGACAAGGACTTCCTGGCGGGCGGCCGCAAACAAGGCTGCTTCCATGTCATCGGCAAGCCACTGTCCGGCCAGCCCATCGCCATCGCCGAGGGCTACGCCACGGCGGAATCCATCCATCAGGCGACCGGTTGGTGCGTGGTGGTGGCCTGGGACGCAGGCAACCTCGCCTCGGTCGCGCGCGCATGGCGCACCGCCATGCCAGACGCAAGCCTGGTGATCTGCGCCGACAACGACCAATGGACCCGGCAACCGCTGGAGAACCCCGGCGTCACCCAGGCAACGCATGCCGCTGCGGACATCGATGCACGCGTGGTATGGCCGGAGTTCGCCGTTCTGCACGACGAGGATGACCGCCCCACCGACTTCAACGACCTGCATCTGCGCGAAGGCCTGGGGGCATTGCGTGCGCAGCTGATGCCCGCCCCTGCCGCCACCGCCGATGAAGCGGCTACGGAAGATGAGGCGCCAGCAGTGGCGGCCGCGCGCTATCTGGTACCTGGCAACCTCTCCGCCTTCGACACCTTCACCCCGTTCCCCGACTGCAGCGCACGTGGCCGGCCGTTGCCGACCGCGCGCAACTTGGCCGAACTGTGCCGGCGCACCGGCGTGATCGTGCGCTACAACGTCATCCGCAAGGATCTGGAGATCCTCGTCCCCGGCCTGCAGACCACGGTGGACAATGCCAAGGAGGTCGCCGCCGGCGAAGTGATGGACTGCATGCACCGCGCCGGCATGGCCGTCGCCAGCTTCGAGACCAACCTGTGCCAGGTGGCCGAGGCCAATCCGTACAACCCGGTCGCCAGCTGGATCACCTCACGGCCATGGGATGGGCAATCACGCCTGCAGGCGTTCTTCGACACAGTGCAGGAAGCCCAGCCCACACGCATGGCCGACGGACGCGTGCTGAAGGAGATCCTGATGCGACGCTGGTTGATCTCCGGCGTTGCTGCCGCATTCGAGCCTGATGGCGTGGTCGCCCGCGGCGTACTGACCTTCGTGTCGAAGCAGAACCTGGGCAAGACGCGCTGGGCGCGGCAGCTGGCACCGGCCGAGCTGCAGCTGATCGCCGACGGCGTGGTGCTCGACCCCGCCAACAAGGACAGCGTCAAGCAGGTCATCTCCAAGTGGATCGTCGAGCTGGGCGAGGTAGATGCCACATTCCGCCGCACCGATATCGCCGCCTTGAAGTCATTCATCTCCCGCAGCCATGATGAAATCCGGCGGCCCTACGCGCGCACCGAGTCACGCTATGCGCGGCGCACGATCCTGTTTGCCAGTGTCAACGACGAACGCTTCCTGCGCGATGCCACCGGCAATACGCGCTGGTGGACCGTGCACGCAGTGGCGCTGGGCGAGCCTGCCCGGATCGACATGCAGCAGGTCTGGGCCGAAGCGCATGCGCTCTATTGCAACGGCGAAACCTGGCATCTGGCGAGTGATGAGCTGGACGCGCTGAACGCCACCAACAGCGAACACGAACCGATCTCGCCGATCGCCGAGCTGATCGACCGTCACTTCGACTGGTCGCTGCCTGCCGAGCAGCGGAGCGTGCCTTATCGCGCCACCGAGATCGCCATTGCCGTGGGCATCGACAAGCCCAACCGCCGGGACGTCAACGAGGCGGCAGCCTACGTGGTCAAGCGCCATGACGTACGCACCAGGCTGATCGGCAAGGAACGGGCGAAAGTGTGGCTGATGCCACCGCGCAGCCGCAGCGTTGCCGAGCACGCCGCCGGACCGTTCTGATGCCCCGGACCCACGACGGACGTGATGTCGGCAACAGCAGCGCCGACTGGCGCCTGGACTGCGAGGCACGACACCTGCTGGGGCTGGACGGCTACCACCGCATCGATGCGCGCGGACGCAGGATGAAGATAGGGCCTCGCCGGCACCGCCAGCAGTACCTTCAGGGCGTGCAGGCAGCACGTGGTCTTGCCGAGCGCGATCGGCTGGCAACGGCTGCGCTGCGGATATGGGACGCAGCGGCCCCCGTGCCCCCGGTAATGGATGACAGTAGATGAAAGGTGTTGACTAGAGGCGGCTACAAAGRCAAGATATGGGTAACGGCCACGCCACCTTCCAGGAGCCCAGCCATGCCTCGCGCCCGCCTGCACGCCTTCGAAGGCGAACAGCTGACCGTGCAGCAGATCCATCAACGCGTACCGGTTCTATCGCAACGGACCATCCGCGACCACCTCGCCGCCGGCCGCCGCACGTCCACGGCCATGCTGTGCTTCGACCCGATCGCCGCCGCAGCACGCGGCGGCCGCATCACCCAGCGCATCCTGCGCGCCCGCAGCACCACCGGCAGCGATTGCTGACTGCCGCCGCGCCTGCGCATTCCCCAAGGAGTACTTACCGCATGATCCCCGCCTCGCTCGACAGCAGCCAGCGCATGATCGCCGACACGCTGGCCGCATTCCGCTGCGGTTCCGCCTTTGGCAGCGTGCCGCTGCGATCCGCCCCGTTGACGCGGCCACCGCTCTACATCGGCATCGCCGGTGGCAAGGGCGTGGGCAAGGACACCCTCGCCAACGGCCTGGCCTCCGCGCTGGCCCTGCGCTGCGACACCTTTGCGGCCCCGGCGCGGCCAAGTGCCAGCGCCGGATGTCGTCGCGAGCATGTCCATCCGGAGCTGTGGGTGCGCTCGTTGTTCTCGCGCCTGCCCGAAGGCGGTCTGGTTCCCGATGTCCATTCCGCCGACGAGGCCCGCGCCATCCGCCGCCAGGGCGGCGTTGTGATCCGCATCACCCGCCCCGGCCACGACAGCGTGGACCTGCATGCCAGCGGCCAGCCGCTGCCCGCCGCGCTGATCGATTTCGAGCTGCACAACGACCGCAGCGCGGCCGATCTGGTGCGCACGGCACTGGACCAGTTGATGTGCCGTGGCGTGATCTGAACGGCCTGCCGGAACCGCCGCCGTGCGACGGGCCGGTCCGTTGCTTTCTTCATCCATAAAGCAGGTTCCGGCCCATCATCGGCGAAAATGATGTAAGGTCGTCCCCCATCAATGACGGCACCTGCCGTCACCCTGCATCCCCAACCGCTTTCGCAAAGAGGAAATGTCATGGAGGTCGAACAGTTCACGTCGACGCGCCAGAAGGCCATCGCGTTGTTCAAGTCGCAGCCCAAGGGTGGCAAGGACATCGTGAGTCTGGATGCGATCTTCATTTCGCTGTGCTCGCTGGCCAGCGCCCAGCCCGAGGCTACTGCCGCCAAGCAGGCACGTACCACCGCCCGCCCCGGCAACCAGCAGCCCCCCGCTCCGTGGTTCATCGAGACGCTGGCCGCGCTCAAGGGCAAGGGCGAGTCGATCACCGTGGCGCGCTTCCTGATGTTCGCCAACCGTTTCCCGGTCAAGCGCATGGACCAGGTCAATGCAGCCCGCTGGCTGCGTGATGCCGGCTACATTCCGCGCAAGACCGGCGGCAACCTGGTGTTCGACCTTTGACCCAGCACCACCTGCAGTCCTGAAGCCCCGGCATCGTCCGGGGCTTTTTCGTTTCAGGCACCCAAGCCCCCGGCAAGAGCATCAACACCGTGGCCGTCCTCACCTTGTACCTGCCGTCCCCTATTGCCCTGTCTCCGTTTCCAGCAGGTGAGGACAAGGAGTACGGGAGAACCAGCGAAACCACAGGCAAGGCCGGATGGCATGACAGGGCCGCATCGCAAACCTGCGCATGCAGGTACTCGCCGGTCCTCGCGCACGCATCTGAATGCCTTCAGTCGCAAGTGCCGCAAGTAGATGAAAGGTGTTGACGTGATCGACGGGATGGCAACAGTGGATACCAATGCCACTGACCAACCTTGCCATGAACGCCCTGCCCGACAGCATCCAGACCCTTGCCGAGGTCATCGGCGAATCCGCAGCCCTCACGCTGGTGCGTGCATGGCCGCCGACCACCTCCAGCACCACCGGACGCCACCGCGTCATCGTCTACGTACCCTCCACCCTGCCCGATCAGCATCGACTGATCGACATTCTTGGCCTGGAGATGGCCCAGCGCCTGGTCGCGCACTTCGGCGGTGAATTGCTGTTCCTGGCGTCCTGCTTCGCCGCCAGTGCACATGAGCGCCGCGAGCAGATCGCCCGGGCGGTAGCCAGCCG
>NZ_JBFRFE010000333.1:0-4677 GCF_052114665.1 Stenotrophomonas sp. 2YAF22
GATCGACAGCGTGCGCGACCATGCGCTTTACCTGCTGGATCCCGATGGCATCGTCTGCAGCTGGAATCCCGGCGCCGAACGCATCAAGGGCTACCGGTCGGAAGAAGTCATCGGCACCCACTTTGGACGCTTCTACCTGCCAGCCGATCGCGATGCCGGCGAGCCGCAGCACCTGCTGCGACTGGCGGCGGAAAGCGGACACCATGCCGCCGAAGGCTGGCGGGTGCGCCGTGACGGGTCTCCGTTCCGTGCCAGCGTGGTCATCGAGTCGGTGGTCGAGAACAGCGAGCTCGTAGGCTTCGTCAAGATCACCCGCGACATCACTGAACAGTGGCAGGCGCAACGGCTCCTGCGCGACGCGCAGCGGGCGCTGCGCCAGACCCAGCAGTTCGAGACGGTCGGCCAGCTCAGCCGCGGCCTTGCCCATGAATTCAACAATCTGCTGACCACCATCGTCAACGCGCTGGACCTGCTGTCCGCACGCATGGGTGATGACGAGCGTGCCAACGCCCTGCTCACCACCGCGCAGGCGGCCAGCGATCGTGGCGCACTGCTGACCCGGCAGCTGCTGGCCTTCAGCACCGGGCAGACCCTGATCCGCGAAACGCTGGATATCAATGCACGGATCCGCGACTGGTTGCCCGCCCTTCAGGCCACCTGCCCTGCTGGCGTCACCCTGGAAACCGCACTGGCTGCGGGCCTGCCTGCCATACTCAGTGATACCGTGCAGCTGCAGACGGCGCTGACCAACCTGGTCGGCAACGCCGCGGATGCCACCGTTGGAGGCGGTCGGGTACTGATCGCCACCGCGCTGGAACACCGCATGGACCCCGACGCCGACACATCCCGGCAACGGACCTATGTGACGTTGAGCGTCTGCGATGAGGGCCACGGCATGGCCCCGGACATCGCCGAACGCGCGACCGAGCCTTTCTTCACCACCAAGGACATCGGCAAGGGCAGCGGCCTGGGCCTGAGCCAGGTGTTCGGATTCACCACCCAGAGCGGCGGCTTCGTAGACGTGTCCACCACGCCCGGTGTTGGCACCACGGTCAGCCTGCTGCTACCCGCCACAGAGGAACCCAACCCATGACCGATGATCCGATCCGCGTACTGATGGTGGAGGACCAGACCGATCTGCGTGAGATGATCGGCCTGGCCCTGCGCGACTTCGGCATCGACGTGGCGACCACGGCGGATGCGCAGGAAGCGGTCGCCCTGCTGCAGGGCGGCACGYGTTTCGATGTGGTGTTCAGTGACATCAGCATGCCCAACGGCATGTCGGGCATCGAGCTGAGCGAGCATGTGGCACGGGACCAGCCGCAGGCGCGGATGATCCTTTCCTCCGGCTACGCACGCTCGCAGTTGCCGCCGTTGCCCGAGCAGGTGGAATTCCTGCCCAAGCCTTACCGGTTGCGACAGCTGGTGGAGCTGCTCAGGCAGGCCTGAGTCACCGCTGCGACGCCAGGCATGGCTTGGCGTGCCGCGCTGCTACCAAGGCACGAAGAGCAGGATCAGCACGATCACCAGCAGCACGGCGGCGACGGTCAGCAGCACGTTGCGCTGGCGCCACGAAGGCTTGGGGGTGCCGGGGGTATTCATGGGGGCGCTCCTTGGCAACCGGTGGGGACGGCACCAGACTGCCGAGTCCGCTTGCAGCAGCGCGTGCACAGGATGTGCAGCGGGAGTGCAGAGCCGTGCCCTTTCCCGCTCAGGTTGTACGGCGGGCCATGAACAGCAGCTCCGGCGTGGATGCGTCTTCGCTGGCGACAAAGCCGAGGTCGCGGTACAGCGCCACGGCCACCTGATTGTCCCTATAGACCTTCAACGTCAGTTGCACTGCAGCGGTGCGGCGAGTGGCTTCGGCGCACAGTGCGGTCATCAGCACCCGGCCCAGGCCACGGCCGCGCGCCTGCGGCGACACGATGATGCGCCCAAGGTGGGTGCTGCCAGGGGCCGTCTGCCAGTACTGGCCAAAGCCCACGCAGGTGCCGTCGGCGTCCAGCAGTGCCCGGCCCGGGCGATCAGACAACGCCAGCGCAGCGGCAAAAACGTTGGCAGGCAAGGGAAACGGCACACCGGGGCCGGCCCAGCGCAGGGTCGCCCCTGGCGAGTCGAGCCAGCCAGCGATGACCGCGAAATGCGAAGGGTGGACGGGCTGCAGAACGTGATCCATGGCGCCGGCATTGTGGCGGGCACGAGCCGATGCACCCGACGTGGATGGTGACCCCGGCCCGATTCGAACGGGCGACCTTCCCCTTAGGAGGGGGACGCTCTATCCAGCTGAGCTACGGGGCCATGCAGCCGCCAAGTTTACAGGCAAGCCGCCCTGCCCTCCAAGCTTTCATCTGCCACACCATAGCCACTGGCGCGGCGCACCATGGCCAGTCCGGGCGCTCTGCTACCATCGGCGGCTCAGTTCGTCGCGCCCCCACCTGCCCGCGGCGGCACCAAACACAACGTAACGAAACACAGGAGTCTGCATGTCTTCCGAGCTGCTCAAGTCCCTTGGTCTGGACGCGATCAACGCTGGCACCTACCTGGGCAACGGGGAGTGGTCGAGCGCTACCGGTGGTGAACTGATCACCCCGATCAATCCGACCACGGGCGAGCCGATCGCGCAGGTCCGCGCCACCACCGAAGCCGAGTACGAAACCGTCATCGCGCGCGCCCAGGAAGCCTTCAAGGTCTGGCGCACCACGCCGGCCCCGCGTCGCGGTGAAGCCGTGCGCCTGTGTGGCGAAGCGCTGCGCAGGAACAAGGACGCCCTCGGTTCGCTGGTCGCGCTGGAAATGGGCAAGAGCAAGCCTGAAGGCGACGGTGAAGTGCAGGAGATGATCGACATCGCCGACTTCGCCGTGGGCCAGAGCCGCATGCTGTACGGCTACACCATGCATTCCGAACGCCCCGGCCACCGCATGTACGAGCAGTACCAGCCGCTCGGCCTGGTCGGCATCATCAGCGCGTTCAACTTCCCGGTGGCGGTGTGGGCATGGAACTCGTTCCTGGCCACGATCTGCGGCGACATCTGCCTGTGGAAGCCGTCCAACAAGACCCCGCTGACCGCCATCGCCTCGATGCGCATCTGCAATGAAGCGCTGCGCGATGCCGGTTTCCCGGATCTGTTCTTCCTGATCAACGACGCCGGCACCGCGCTGTCGGAAAAGATGGTGGCCGACAAGCGCGTGCCGCTGATCAGCTTCACCGGCTCCACCCAGGTCGGCCGCACGGTCGCCGAGAAGGTCGCGCACCGCCTCGGCCGCTGCCTGCTGGAACTGGGCGGCAACAACGCGATCATCCTCGACGAAACCGCCGACCTGAAGCTGGCGATTCCYGGCATCGTGTTCGGTGCGGTCGGCACCGCCGGCCAGCGCTGCACCACCACCCGCCGCCTGATCGTGCACGAATCCATCCATGACGACGTGCTGGCCACGCTGGTCAAGGCGTACAAGCAGGTGGAAGGCAAGATCGGCGATCCGACCGACCCGGCCAACCTGATGGGCCCGCTGAACAGCGACGGCGCCGTGCAGCAGTTCCTGGCCTCCATCGAAAAGGCCAAGGCCAGCGGCGGCACCATCGAAACCGGCGGCACGCGCATCGACCGCGCCGGCAACTTCGTGCTGCCGGCCATCGTCACCGGCCTGAAGAACAGCGATGAAGTGGTGCAGCACGAGACCTTCGCGCCGATCCTGTACGTGATGAAGTACAGCACGCTGGACGAAGCCATCGACATGCAGAACGGCGTGCCGCAGGGCCTGTCGTCCTCGATCTTCACCACCAACCTGAAGACCGCCGAGCGCTTCCTGTCGGCGGCCGGTTCGGACTGCGGCATCGCCAACGTCAACATCGGCACCTCGGGCGCGGAAATCGGTGGCGCCTTCGGTGGTGAGAAGGACACCGGCGGTGGTCGTGAATCTGGCTCGGACGCATGGAAGGTCTACATGCGCCGCCAGACCAACACCATCAACTATTCGGATTCGCTGCCGCTGGCACAGGGCATCAAGTTCGACCTGTGATGGCGGAGAGCGCCTCCCCGCGCGACGGCCGGCCGGTGATCGATTTCACCGGCCGCCGGGTGCTGATCGCCGGTGGCAGCAAGGGCATCGGCCGCGAACTGGCGCTGGCCTTCGCTCGCGCCGGTGCGCAGGTGTCGGCCTGCGCCCGCGGGCAGGCGGGGCTTGACGCCCTGCAGGCCGATGCGCAGGCCCAGGCCACGCAGCTGCACACCTTCGCCACCGATCTGGGCGACCTCGGCCGCATCGGCGCCTGGCTGCAGGCCGCTGCCGATGCGCTCGGCGGCATCGATGTGCTGGTCAACAACGCCACCGGCTACGGCATGGCCGATGACRAAGACGGCTGGGCCGCCAGCCTGCAGATCGACCTGATGGCGGCGGTCCGCGCCTCGCGCCTTGCGCTGCCGTGGCTGCGTGCCTCGTCCGATGCCTGCATCCTCAATCTGTCCTCGATCGCCGCGCAGCAACCGCGTCCCGGCGGCGCACCGTATGCAGCGGCCAAGGCCGCGCTGTCGCATTACACGACGTCGCAGGCCCTGGCACTGGCGCCGGACCGTATCCGGGTCAACGCCATCGCACCGGGCTCGATCGAATTTGCCGATGGCCTCTGGGATCGACGTCGTGTCGAAGATCCCGCCCTGTACCACGGCACCCTGGCGAAGAT
>NZ_JBFRFE010000334.1:0-4671 GCF_052114665.1 Stenotrophomonas sp. 2YAF22
CGGGGTGACGCCCGGTCAGGTGTTGCGCAGCGCCAGCAGTTCGCCATTGCCCACCGGCACCAGGCTGGTGGTGAACGCCGCRTCGGCGGCCAGCAGGGCGCGCAGCGGCGCCATCTCACCGGCATGCGAGGTGGCGTTGTCGACCACCAGCAGGCCGCCGGGGCGCAGTACCCGACGCAGTTGCGGCCACCAGCCCGCGTACTGCCCGCGATTCGAATCCAGGAACAGCAGGTCGATGCAGCCCTCGTCGGCCTGCGCCAGCCACTGCCCGGCATCACCGTGGACCAGGTTGATGCGCTCGCCCAATCCACTGCGGGCGAAATTCGTGCGGGCCATCGCCACCTTGTCGGCGGCGAACTCCAGCGTGGTTACGTGGCCGTCGATGGCAGCGGCGGCCTCGGCCAGCCACAACGTGGAATAGCCGTTGGACGTGCCGATCTCCAGCACGCGCCGTGCGTTGCCGAAACGCACCAGCACCGACAGCAGTTCACCGGTGTCGGCGGTGATGTTGAGCATGCGGCGGTCGCGCTCGGTTTCGCGCGCATCGTTGCTGGTGCCGAAGCGGGCCAGTTCATCCTTCAGTGCAGCCAGGTCCATCGGCTCGATCTCCGCGGTACGGGCAATCGCCGGATGGCGATGCGCCAGCACCATTCTCGCTGCTTCCACAGCGCGTGTCCGTATCCGCGCATTGACGTCATCCACCTCCTATGGACTCCACCGTCAACAGTCGGTGGCGGACGCTGCACCTGTCCTTCTCGTTGCGCAGCAAAGCCTGGGGGGAGCGTCGACACATTTTCGTAATTTTCTTAGTCCCTGTTTCACCGGGCCATTGCGATAGTCCGCGCCCGCTGCAGTGCATTCAACGCATCTGCCGCATTTCCCCTGGATTCCCGCAAGGACATGGCCATGGCCCACGACATCCTGGCAATCGGCGCCCACCCTGATGACATCGAACTGGGCTGTGGCGGCAGCTTGGCCAAGCTCGCCTTCGCCGGCGCCCGCATCCATGCCCTGGTACTCAGCCGGGGTGGACGCGGTTGTCACGATGGCGCTGATCGCAGCGACGAGTCGCATCGCGCGCTGCGGCGACTCGGCGCCTGGCAGGTGCTGCAGCATGATTTTCCGGATACCTGTTTCCCGTCCTGCCGCAACGCCATCATCAGCGCCCTGGAACAGGCGTGCGAAGCCATCCAACCGCAACGCGTCTACACGATGTGTGGTGAAGACCATCACCAGGATCATCGCACCGTCCATGAAGCCTCGATCGTCGCCTGTCGCAGCGTCCCGCAGATCCTGTGCTACGAAAGCCCAAGCACGCTGCCGCAGTTCGCACCGCAGGTGTTTGAAGACATCAGCGTGCAGTTGGAGCTGAAGATCCGCGCACTACGCGAACACGCCAGCCAGGGCGATCGCCATTACATGCAGGAAAGCCACCTGCGCTGCCATGCCCAGTTCCGCGGCCAGCAGGTGGGCATCGGCCCCAGCGAGGGCTTCCTGCCCCATCGGCTGGTGCTGTGATGAAGACCCTGCTGTTCCTGGCGATGTGCGCCTTCATCGTCGTGCGCCTGCTGGTCCACGCAACGCGCAGGCCCAGCGGGCAGCTGCGCAGCATCGATGCGATCGTGCCTGCCTACAACGAAGCACCATGCCTGCAGCGTTCGCTCACCGATCTGCTGCAGAATCCGTACATCGCGCGGGTGATCTGCGTGAACGATGGCTCCACCGATTCCACCGCGCAGGTGTTGGACGCACTGCAGCTGCAATGGCCGGGGCGACTGCTCGCCGTGCACCAGTCCAACACGGGCAAGGGCGGCGCGTTGATGCACGGGCTGCAGCATGTGACCACCGCCCAGGTGTTCCTGACCGATGCTGACACCCGCATCGATCCGCGCAGTACCGGCCTGGGCCACCTGCTGGCGGAAATCGAACGGGGTGCCGACGCAGTGGGTGGTGTGCCATCGTCCTGCCTGCAGGGCGCCGGCTTTCTTCCGCACGTGCGGGCCAGCCTGAAGCTGCCGATGATCGTCATCAAGCGCAGCTTCCAGCAGTGGCTCGGCGGAGCGCCGTTCATTGTCTCCGGCTCCTGCGGGCTGTTCCGCACCAGCGTGCTGCGCAAGGTAGGTTTTTCCGACCGCACCCGGGTCGAAGACCTGGACATGTCCTGGTCGCTGGTGGCCCAGGGCTACCGGGTGCGGCAGAGCATCCGCTGCGTGGTGTACCCGCAGGAATGCAGCACGTTGGTGGAGGAATGGCGACGCTGGCGGCGCTGGATCGTCGGCTACGCCGTATGCATGCGCCTGCATCGGCGGTTGCTGCTGACCCGCTTCGGGCTCTTCAGCATCCTGCCGATGATCCTGCTGGCGCTGGCGGGGATCGCCGCTGGGCTGCAGGTGGGATTTGGCGCCGCTACGGTGCATGGCCCCGCTGGCCTGGTAGTGGCGATGGTGCCGCTGGTCTGGATCGGCATCGTGATGGCATTGGGTGTGGTCAGTGCCGTGCACCACCGGCGTCCATGGCTGGTACCGGCGGCAGCGTTCTCCGTGCTGTATGTGCTGCTGGCCTATGCGGTCTGGCTGATCCACGGACTGAAGGGGCTGTTCACCGGCCGCGAGCCCGCACGCGACAAGCCAACGAGGTATCCGCATGTGGTGGAGTGAACTGGAAGCAATGGCCAGCGAACTGGCATTGCTACAGCCCCACCTCGATCCATGCGCGGACATATCGCCACAAGCCACGGTACGCGGCGCGGTGAGTGTCGGCGTCGGCAGCCGCATCTGCCACGGCGCCCACATCCAGGGTCCGGTGTTGATCGGACGCGACTGTCTGATCGGCAATCATGCGCTGCTGCGTGGTCCGCTGCGTATCGGCGATGGCACCCGCATCGGCTTTGCCAGCGAACTCAAGAACGCCGTGGTCGGCCAGCGGGTCAGCATCGGTCCGCAGTGCTTCATCGGTGACAGCCGCATCGACGACGACGCATATCTTGGCGCTCTCGTACGCACAAGCAATCAYCGCCTCGACGGCGCGTCGATCGCCGTGCATGTCGATGGCCAGATCGTCGACAGCCAGCGCGACAAGCTCGGCGCATGGATTGGCGAAGGCGCGGCGCTGGGCGTCGGCGTGATCATCCTGCCCGGTCGCATCGTCGCACCGGGCAGCCAGTTCGGTCCGCGGATCACCGTGGAACGGAACCTGCCCGCAGGCCGCTATCGCCTGCTGCAACACCTGCATTCCCAACCCCTGGAGTAATCACCATGCGATTCATCAATCGTGGCGTACTGCCGTGCGCCCTGCTGCTGGCCGCCGCCAGCGCCCATGCCGGCGTCGACCGTGTTTCCCTGCAGCTGGACCACACCGATTACAACGAAGGCTTCGGCAAGCGCGACGTGCAGACAATGGATGTGGCAGGTCGCACCGGCGCCAGCCGCTGGCACCTGGGCCTGGCCCACGGCGAGCGCGATTACGGCACTTCGCGCTACAGCGGAAACCGGGTGCAGGGTTCGTTGCATCACGACTGGTCAGCCACCGTCGCCACGCGTACGTCGGTGATTGCGTCCAACGACGATCCGGTCTTCGTCAACCGCCAGATCAACCAGGACATGCTGTGGAAGGTGGCCGGACAGACCGTGCTGAGCGTGGGCGGCAAGTACGCCGAGTACCACGGCAGCGGCTACGTGAGCGGCTGGTCGGTGGGTGCTTCGCACTACTTTCCGCGGGTGATGGCCTCGATCAAGCATGAGCGCCATCGCCAGTCCAACGGCCCCGACGGGTACGGCACCACCGTGTCGCTACGGCTGAAAGATGCCCAGGGGCGTGGCTCGACCCAACTGTGGCTGGGCAGCGGTACCTCCGGCTACAGCGCCGAGGCCGATCCGCTGTTGCTGCGCGAGCACGATGCCCGGCGCGTGTTCCTGCGCCGCAGCCAGCCGCTGGGAGAGCACCTGGTACTCGACGTCGGGCTGGGCAAGACCTGGCACAAGACGCGCCTGGATCGTTTCCAGAGCCTGCATTCGCAGGTGGGCCTGGGCTACCGCTGGTAAGCCCATCGGCGACGACGGTCCGCCGTCGTCGCTGCTTCAGCAGGCTGCGGTCATCGCCACCACGCACGCGCCAGTGCGAACGCTCCAACCGCACCGGACACCCAGCTCCACGCCGGCACGTCGCCCCAGTACCAGCCCGGCGGCTGCAGCACGTACATCAACGCGGCGATCGCCAGCAGGCCGACGCCGGTGATCGCACCGACCGCATGCTTCTGCAGGCGCTGCAGGCTCGCATCGAGCGCAACCAGATCGCGCGAGCGCATCGCCAGTTCATGGCGACCTTCCACCTGCTGGGTCAGCCAGGCGTGCACCAGGCGCGGCATGTCTGGGGCATGGGTCATGATTTCCGGCAGGCGCTTGCCGATCTCGCGCACCACGCGGCGCGGGCTGTAGCGCTCGCGCAGGATTTTCGCCAGCACCGGCTTGGCCACGGCCCAGATGTCGATCTGCGGATCGAGCTGGCGGCCGACGCCTTCGATGTTGAGCAGGGTCTTCTGCAGCAGGATCAACTGCGGCTGCAACGTCAACTGATAGCGCTGGGCCACGCGGAACAGCTTCATCAGCACCTCGGCCAGCGAGATCTGCGACAGCGGKCGGGTGAARTACGGCTCGCATACCGAACGCACAGCCG
>NZ_JBFRFE010000335.1:0-4637 GCF_052114665.1 Stenotrophomonas sp. 2YAF22
ATCCACGCCATGCGTGGATGCGCTCCAGTAGATCCACGCCATGCGTGGATGCGGTCCGCTCAAGCCAAGCCGCGCACCGCGCCATTCGCTGCCGCTCTGACCTTCGGCAACATCCGCAGCACCAGCGCCATCTGCGTGCGGATCAACTGCAGTTTCGGCGGCATCGTCTCATCGAGCTGCTCCAGTTCCGCGGCCACCGCACGATCGGCGTCGTTGTCTTCCTCTGACACCGGCTGCTGTGCCGTCAATGCCGATGCCAGCTGCTGCAGCGCTTTACGCACCCGCTCGCCGGCGGCCAGCGCGAGTGGATCGCCCGCGTAGCTGTCAACCTGGTCGCGGTGCGCACCCAGCGCCGATAGATGCCCGAGCAGGGTGTTGGACAACGCCAGGAAGTGGAAACCCGAATCGAGGTTGCGGCGCACGTGGCCCGGTTCGCGCAGCATGTTCGACAATGCGGTGGACAGTGCGGCATCGGCGTTGTGCATGTCGCGGCGGGCGATGCGGTAGGCCAGGTCGTCGCGCATGCCGCTGCGGTACTGGCCCAGCACCGATTCCAGATAACGGGCGGCGGTATCCAGCACCCGCGCCAGCACGCGGTGCAGCTGTCGACCCTGCCAGTCCGGCAGGATCAGGAACGCGGCCGCTGCGGCGATCGCGCACCCCAGGATCGTATCGACCATGCGCGGCACGATCAGCACGAAGCCGTCGCCGATCAGGTTGAAGCAGGTCAGCGCCATCACCGTGATGGCGGCCGAGGCGACCAGATAGCGGTCGGAACGGGTGAAGAAGAACAGCAGTGCCGACAGCAGTGCGATCAGCAGCTGGATCTCCAGCGTTGGGAACAGCTGCAGCAGCGCCCAGGTCAGCACCAGGCCGGCAAGCGTACCGACGATGCGCTGGGCCAGGCGTTGGCGGGTGGCACCGAAGCTGGGCCGGCACACGAACACGATGGTCAGCAGTACCCACGAGCCGTTCTGTGCATTGAACAGATGGATGGCAACGAAACCGGCGATCAGTGCCAGCGCCATGCGCAGGCCATGGCGGAACAGCACCGAGCCGGGGGTGAGCTGCTGGCGCACGCGCACGCCCATTTCGCGCAAGGTGTGCGGGTTGCTGTCGCGCAGGCGGGTGTCGACGTTGTCCAGGCTGGCTTCGGAACGTTCGGCATCGAGCAGGCGGCGCTCGATGCTGCGCAGGTTGTGCACCAGCAGGTCCAGCGAGCCGAGCAGGCGCTGCCACTGCGGCCGTTGCTGGTCGCGCAGGTAGGCCAGGGCATCGGCCAGATCGCGCCCGGCCTGCTGGTTGCTCTCGCCGTAGACGAACGGACGACGCAGCCGGATCGCTTCGCCCAGCCGTGCGCAGGCCTGGCCCTGCAGGTCGAGCAGGCGCTGGCAGCGGTACAGCACGTCGCTGTGGAAGAACGCGTCGACCAGCGCGCCGTACGGGTAATGCGAGGAGCTGGCGCGCTCATGGAAATCCTGTGCCATGTAGTACAGGCGCAGGTACAGGCCGGAGTTGACGCCGGGCCGTCCGGAGCGGCCAAAGCGCGCCAGGATCGCTGTCTTCGCCTCGTTCAGCGCGCCGACCACGCGGCGGTTCTGCTCGGCCAGGTCGAGCTGGCGGCGCTGCAGGTCCGCCTCGCGCACGGGTTCGAACAGCGCGGCCTTGAGCTGCAGGTAACGGCCCAGTTCCACGTACAGGCGGGCCACGCGCTCGCGCACCGGCCGGTTGGCGAACAACGTGGTCCACAGGATCGACAGCAGCCCGTACCAGACTGCACCTGCCAGCAGGTGGCTGACCGCATCCAGCGCACTGTGCAGGTCATGGGCACCATGCTGTTCCAGGCCGATCATGGTGTAGATGGCCAGCGTGACGGTCGCCTGGGCGATGGACGCGTAGCGCTCGCCCAGTGCACCGAGCAGTGTCAGGCCGAACGTGGACAGCGCCAGGGCCGCGATGAATATCCACGGCCAGGGGAACAGCCAGATCACCGAGGCCGCCGCCAGGCAGAAGCACAACAGCGACAGCAGCACGGCCTTGGTCCGGCCCCACCAGTTGTCATCGGTCTCGGCAATCGCACTGGCGATGATGCCGAGGAACACGCCGGGCAGCGCGGTCAGCGCATCCAGGTGCCAGCACACGGCCAGGGCCGCTGTCAGGGCAATGAACACCCGCAGGCCATAGCTGGCCTTCTCGTGGGCCCACAGGCGGCTGAGGCGGGATTCGCGTGCGGACATGCAGGCTCGGCGAAAGGATCGGCCACCATTATTACGGGCCACGCGTGAAATCCGGTAGCGCCGCGCCATGCGCGGCGAGCACGCAGCGCGGCGTGGCATGCAGCCGCCGGCATGGCCCGGCGCTACCGAGACCCGTTACATGTCGAACCGAACGCTCAGCGCGAAGGTGCGCGGCAGGCCGACGCCGGCATTGGACCAGTACCTGCGGTTGGCCAGGTTCTCCACGCTGGCACGCAGGGTCACCGGATGGCCGGAGGCCAGCAGGCGGTAACCGACGCCGGCGTTGACGAGGGTGTAGTCGGGCAGCTTCAGGGTGTTGTCGGCGTCGTACCAGACATCGCCGTAGTAGCGCACGGCGGCATAGGTCTCCAGCCCTTCCACCCACGGCAGCTGGTAGGTGGCGTGCAGCACGCCGCTCCAGCGCGCAGCACCGACGGTACGGTTGCCTTCCTGCGCCGCGCTGCCCGGTGACAGCTTGTCGTAGGTCGGGTCCAGCCAGGTCACGCCACCACCCACGGTCAGCGCATCGGTCAGGTGCAGGTCGGCGCTGGCTTCGACGCCTTCGTACAGGGTGATGCCATCCTGCACCAGGCGCTTGCCTGCATCGGTCAGCTGATCGATGTTGGCGCCACGCTCCAGGCGGAACGCAGCGACGTTCGCGTTCCAGCGATTCGCTTCCACCTTGGCGCCGATCTCGTACTGCTTGCTGATGGTGGGGTCGAGCACATCGCCGGCATTGATGTAGCTGTTGCCTACGCGGCTGCCTGCTTCCAGCGACTCGATGTAGCTGGCATACAGGGTGACGGCCTCGCTGGGCTTGAACATGACCGCGTAGGTCGGGGTGACCGGATAGGTGTGGTAGGCGCCCTTGGTCTCGAAGTCGTTGTAGCGCCAACCGGCCAGCACCGACCAGCCATGGCCGAGATCGACGGTATCGCTGACGAACACCGCCTGCTGCACGGTCTCGTCACCGCGGGTCATCACCCGTGAACCCACCGCGTCGTGACGGATGCCATGGCGCTGGTAGAGGTTGGCGCGGCCGATCAGGCTGAACTCGTAGGGACGGTCCCAGCCCAGCCCGGTCTGGTGGCTGACACCGGCCACCAGCTGGTGCTGCAGTGGGCCGGTACCGAAGCGGCCCTGTACCAGTGCCTGCGCCAGCTTCCACTCGCTCTTGCCGCCGAGCTCATAGACGTTGACGGCGTAGTCGCCGTTGGTATCGTCGATGTAGGCGAAGATCTTGTTGACGTCATTCCAAGAAGTGGTGACGCCATAGCTCAGGCTGGCCTTCCAGTCGCTGTTGATCTGCCAGTTCAGCGCGGTGGACAGCAGGCTGGAGCGGGTGTCGTAGTAGGTGCCGGGCACGCTGTTGTCGACATCGCCGGCGATCGGCCGCAGCAGTGACGTCAGGCCACGGAAGTAGTACTGCGGTGATTCCTCGCGCAGGTCGCGCGACTGGAACACGCCGTCGAAGGTCCAGGTGAGCGCATCGCTCAGTCGCGCGTCCAGCGACAGTGCACCGACCTTGCGATCGACATGGCCACCGTTGAAGGTTTCGCCCTTTTCCTGGTATGCGTTGAAGCGGTAGCCGAACATCTGCTCGTTGCCGAAGCGGCCGCCGACGTCGATGCCGCCGCTGACGATGCCCTGTTCGCGCCAGCCGAGCTGGGCGGAGAAGGTCGGTACGTCGGTCGGTTTCTTGGTGATGTAGTTGACGATGCCGCCCGGCGCGCCGAAGCCGTACAGGAAACCTCCCGGACCCTTCAGCAGGTCGACCTGTTCCATCACTTCCAGCGGCCATTCGGTGCCCCAGGACGAGACCTGCAGACCGTTGACCCGGTAGCTGTCGAAATTCAGGTCGATGCCACGGTTGCGGATCGGCGAGCTCCAGCCACTGGCATAGGCGCTGACCTGGGTGGTGACCGAGGGGTCGAGCAGGAAGGCTTCGCCCAGCGACACGACCTGTCGCTGTTCGATCTGCTCACGGCCGACGGCGGTGATCGCGAACGGGGTATCACGCAGCGCGCGATCGCCGAGGGCGCCAGCCTCGGTATGGGTACGCTCGGCGATGACCTTGACCGCGTCCAGATCGGTGGCGCTGCGGGATTCGGCCGGGGCTTCGGCGTGTGCAGTGCAGGCGGCGGACAGCGCGACGGCCAGTACGGCCAGGCGGGGGGAGCGAATCGGCAACATCGATGGAGATCCTCGGCGGGCGGCCACGGGCCATCCGCCCATGCAGGGGGGAAAGGTCGGTGGCTGGGATCACGCAGGCATGCCGGGGACGGCAGCGGGGCGCCGCAAGGGGGCGCAGGACCATGGCTGGATGAGAATTGTTCTCTTTTCGTTACAGCGCGTCAAATGCCATCGGCGTGCGGACCAACGGTCCGCACCCACCAGGGC
>NZ_JBFRFE010000336.1:0-4637 GCF_052114665.1 Stenotrophomonas sp. 2YAF22
GTGTCAGCCGCATGGATGCGGCTGCCAAGCCTCCATGGACGGATTCACGGCGTCCCCGCAATCCGACACCAACCCGCCATCCCACGGAATGCCCGCTGTTGCCGTTGCTGTTGAGGTTGCCGGCCAGCGGCCGGCACTACCACGGGTGCCGGGCGCAGCCCGGCCGGACCTCTTACTCTGCCGGCTTGGCCGCTGCGCTCGCGGCGACGCTCGCTGCACGCCGTGAAAGCACCGCTTCGCGATGGGCGATGTAGGCGTTGGCGGCGAGGATGATGCCGGCGCCGATGATCGTCCAGCGATCCACCGTCTCGGCGAACAACAGCCAGCCACACAAGGTCACCAGCGGCAGTTGCAGGAAGCTGATCGGGGTCAACGCGGAGACTTCGCCCAGGCGCAGTGCGCGCGTCCAAAGCAACTGGCCGATGGTGCCCAGCACGCCGGTGGCCAGCAGCCAGAGCCAGGCGATGCCGGTGGGCCAGACCCACACGAACAAGGCCGGTATCAGCGACAGCGGTACCCAGAACACGTAGGTGTAGAGCACCACGGTGTCGGCACTGTCGATTCGGGTGAGCTGCTTGATCTGGATCGCCACCAGCGAGCTGAGCACGGCGGCGGCCACCGCGATCAGGCTGCCGGACGTGAAGCCGGCCGTGCCCGGCCGCACGATCACCAGCACGCCGATGAAGCCGACCACCACCGCTGCCCAGCGCCGTACGCGTACCGTTTCACCCAGCCACAGCACCGCCGCGATGGTGACGAACAACGGGGTGGAGTAGGACAGCGAAACGGCCTGTGCCAGGGGCAGGTGGCCCAATGCCCAGAACGCGCACAGCATCGACCCCAGGCCGATTGCGCTGCGCAGGAAATAGCGCGGCAGCTGCTGGGTCTTCAGCGGTGCATGGCCTGGGCGCAGCAGCATCGGCAGCAGGGCGAGCAGGCCGAAGGCATTGCGGAAGAACGCCACTTCCTGGGTCGGCACGTAGCGGGTGGCGTAGCGGATCGCCACCGCCATGAGTCCGAACGCCATGGTGCTGCCGAGCATCAGCAGCGCCGCCCGCAATGGGGTGGCGCTGGCGGGTAGGGCGGGTGTGCTCACCACTGTGCGCCGAGCAGGCGGGGCTCCGGTTCGATCGGCACGCCGAACTTCTCCAGTACCGAAGCGGAGATCCGCCGTGCCAGCGCCAGCAGTTCAGTGCCGGTGGCGTTGCCGTGGTTGACCAACACCAGCGCGTGGCTGGGCGCAACGCCGGCATCACCTTCGCGGAAGCCCTTCCAGCCACAGGATTCGATCATCCAGGCGGCCGAGACCTTGCGGCGGTCGTCGCGGTCTGCCGGGAACACCGGCAGCTCGGGGAAGTGCTGCAGCAGCACTTCCACCTGTTCCAGCGGCAGCACCGGGTTCTTGAAGAAACTGCCTGCGTTGCCCAGTACGTCGGGGTCGGGCAGCTTGCGGCGACGGATCGCGATTACTGCATTGGCCACGTCCACCGCGCTCGGCAGTTCCACGCCCTGCGCCTGCAGTTCTTCGCGGATGCCGGCGTAGCCCATGCGCAGGTCGTGCAGCAGCGGCAGTTTCAGTTCAATGGCGGTGATCAGGTAGCGGTCCGGCTGCTGCTTGAACACGCTGTCGCGGTAGGCGAAGCCACACTGTTCGTTGTCCAGCCGTACCCAGGTTTTTTCCTGGCAGTCCCAGGCCTCTACGGTCTGGATGAACTCGCCGACCTGCGCGCCATAGGCGCCGATGTTCTGGATCGGCGATGCGCCGGCGGTGCCGGGAATCAGCGCGAGGTTTTCCAGGCCGGACAGGCCTTCCTGCAGCGACCACATCACCAGCCCGTGCCAGGACACGCCGGCGCCGGCGCGGATCACCGCATGGTCCGCACGGTGTTCGAGGAAACTGATTTCGCGGTTGCCGAACACCAGCACGGTGCCGGGCAGGTCCTCTGCGATCAGCACATTGCTGCCGCTGCCGAGCACCAGCAGCGGGCCATTGGCCACTTCCGGCAATGCCAGAACCTCCGGCAGCAGCGCGGCATCGTGCAGTTCCAGCAACTGCGCTGCGCTGGCCTGCACGTGGAACGTGTTCAGGGCCTGCAGCGGCGCGTTGTGGGTGAGGGTCCAGCGCAGCGGTGCTGCAGCGTTGTTGGTGTCGTCCATGGGCGTGCTCACAGGGGTGCCACCGCGCCGCGGCTGGGCGCCTCGCGTCGGCGACGGATCGCCTCCACGCACTCGGCGACCAATGCCGGGCCCTTGAAGATCAGGCCGCTGTAGCACTGCACCAGCGCCGCACCGGCAGCCATCTTGGCCACGGCGTCGGCACCGGACAGGATGCCGCCGACACCGACCAGCGGCACCGATTCGGGCAGGCGTGCACGCAGGCGGCGCAGTACCAGGGTGGACTGTTCCAGCACCGGTGCGCCGGACAGCCCGCCGGCTTCATTGGCCAGCGGATCGCCGGCAACCCGGCTGTGGTCGATGGTGGTGTTGGTGGCGATCACGCCGTCCACCTGCAGTTCGCCAAGTACGCGCGCGGCGGCATCGATGTCGCGCTCGCTGAGGTCCGGGGCCACCTTCACCAGCATCGGCACGCGCCGGCCATGCTGCGCGGCCAGTGCTTCCTGGCGCTCACGCAGCTGGCTGACCAGCTGCCGCAGCGCGGTCTCTTCCTGCAGCTCGCGCAGGCCGGCCGTGTTGGGCGAGGAAATGTTGACGGTGATGTAGTCGGCCAGCGGGTACACCTTGTCCATGCAGGCGATGTAGTCATCGGCCGCCTGTTCGTTGGGGGTGTCCTTGTTCTTGCCGATGTTGATGCCGAGCAGGCCGCGCCGGTTGCGCGCGCGTTCGACGTTGCGCACCAGCGCATCCACGCCGGCGTTGTTGAAGCCCATGCGGTTGATGATCGCGTTGTGCGCAGGCAGCCGGAACAGGCGCGGCTTGGGGTTGCCGGCCTGCGGTCGCGGCGTGATCGTGCCGATCTCCACGAAGCCGAAGCCCAGCGCGAACAGTGCATCGATGTGCTCGCCATTCTTGTCCAGGCCGGCAGCAAGGCCGACCGGATTGGGGAACGTCAGCCCGAACACCGTGCTGGGCATCGGCGCGATGCGTGCGGCCACCAGCGGCGTGGTGCCGGTGCGATAGGCCAGGTCCAGAGCGGACAGGCCGAGGCCGTGGGCGCGTTCGGCGTCGAGCGAGAACAGGAAGGGGCGGGCAAGCGAATACATGCGTTGGTTTCAGTCCAGCGTGCCGAGGAAGGCTCGGGTTCGATATTCAAAAGCGACCTGGCCGTCGACCGCGTGGGCGGCGAACAGGTCCTGCAGCGCAGCCAGCATCGGCGCGTGGCGCGGATGGCCGGGCTGCGGCGCGTAGGAAGAAGACAGCAGGCGCCCGCGCAGGGCGTCCAGGTCCAGATGCTGCACGTTCGGCAGCTGCACCATGCCGCGCAGGCCGGAGCCGAACCAGGCCTGCATGGTGGCGTCGTCCTGGTAGCGTTCGGCCACGGCGGTGTAGTCGGTGCCGTAGTCCAGCAGCAGTTGTTCGTAGCCGACCAGGAACGGGCTGGCATCGAGCAGGCGCGAATTCCAGTAGATCAGCGCCAGCCCGCCCGGGCGCAGGATGCGCTGCCACTCGGCGCGCACGGCCACGGTGTCGAACCAGTGGAAGGCCTGCGCGGCGCCGACCAGGTCCACGCTGGCCTCGGCCAGGCCGGTGGCCTCGGCGCGGCCATCGACGGCGGAAAACTGCGGATACTGCGGCGCCAGCCAGTGCTCGGCGGCCGCGCGCATCGCCGCGTTGGGTTCGACGGCGACCAGTGGATGGCCGGCGGCCAGGAACTGCCGGCTGGAGATGCCGGTGCCGGCGCCGATGTCAGCGACACGCGCGCTGGTTGCCACGGCCATGGAGCCATGCAGCCAGTCCATCAGGGCAGGCGGATAGTCCGGGCGGTAGCGGACATAGTCCGCGACCCGGCTGCTGAAGCGTTCAGTGCTGTCGGCGGAGGTCATCGTGCTTTCACCAGCGCAGTCCAGGTTTGGCGTCGGCGCCGGCGGCCACCATTGCGAAGATCAGGATGGCCACCAGGCCCACCGCAGCGAGGATGTTGAGCCAGCCCATGATCAACCCAGCCAGGGCCATGCCATCGCCGTCCTGTTCGCCAGCGCGGCGGCGGATCTCGGCGCGGGCCAGGTGCCCGGTGATGATGGCAACGAGGGCGGCGACACCCGGCAGCACGGTCCAGCTGCAGATGCCCGCGATCAGGCTGACCACGGCCAGGGCGTTGCTCTGTCGGGGTGGCACGCTCATCGAGTCCTCCGTGGCAGTGCTTACATGATAGTGCCTCTGCCCTGGCAATCCCATGGTCCGGCCAATGCAAGGCTGCCAGGCAAGGTTGGCAACCATCGGAGCCGGGAGCGGGGTGGCTCTGGTAGGCGTCGACCTTGGTCGACGAATGCGGCGCAAACCAAGGTTGGCCGCTACCGAGGGATCGGCGCTAGCCCATCAATACCTGGCCGCCATCGACATTGAGCACGTGGCCGGTGATCCAGCGCGCCAGCGGCGAGCACAGGAACAGCGCGGCATCGGCTATCTCGCGCGGCTGCCCGAAGCGGCCGAACGGAATCTTCGCCAGGGTGCCGTGGTAC
>NZ_JBFRFE010000337.1:0-4629 GCF_052114665.1 Stenotrophomonas sp. 2YAF22
GTAGCGGCAACCCGACAGCCACGGCGTACTCAGGTGCCGGCCATGCCCGGCCCGGGAAGATTCCCGAACCGGCTTGGCATCGCCCGCCCCTGCGGACCTCTCTTTCAGCGTTGTGCATGTTGACTGTACGTACCGGGCGGCTTCGTCTCCCCCCGATTGTCAGTAGCCTGATCCCTCCCCTGCATTGGGGGAGGGTTTTTTACAGACCCCCGGCAGCCCGCGGTGAACCCACCCGCACCCTGCCCCAGACCTCCTGCAACCGGCGTGCCAGAACCGCCCCACCAGCCAGTGGCACGGCGCATGCATCAACGAAGTCCTCAAGACCCAGCGGCACAGGCCGCTATTTTCGTTGACGACGGGCCGCCGTACGACGGCCAGGCCCGTATACCAGGAGAAACGACGTGGCAGACTTTGGATACGGTGGCATTGGCTCAGGGCTGGACATCTCCAGCATCGTCAACCAGCTGGTCGCAGCGGACCGCAAGCCGGCCGACAATGCGCTGAACCTGCAGCAGTCCAAGACCAAGATGCAGCTGTCGTCGCTCGGCACGGTCACCTCGGCCTTCGACAAGCTGAAGACCGCCCTGACCGCATTGAAGGCCACCACCGCCTTCGACACCCGCACCGTCAGCGCAACCGGCAAGGCCGGACCCAACAACGCCAACGACGTACTGACAGCGTCTGTAGCGCTGTACGACGTAGGCACCACGAAGGCTGCCGCGTCCAACGGCACGCATCTGGTCGAGGTGAAGAACCTGGCATCGGCGCACAARCTGATCGCCGACACCTCCATGCCCAAGACCGACACCTTCGGTGCCGGAACCTTGACGCTCACCGTTGGGGTGGGTGACAAGGCCAAGACCATGAACATCCAGGTGGAGGAAGGCGACACCCTCACCACCGTCCGCAACAAGATCGACGCCGCTGGCCGCAAGGAAGGCGTGCAGGCGACGCTGATCAGCTCCGGCGACAACCAGTACCTGTCCATCGCCCAGGAAAAGACCGGCGCAGCCAGCGCAATCAAGCTGGAATACGCCGGCAGTGATCCGAAGCTGGGCGCGCTGGTCGGCAGCCTGAAGGAAAACAGTCCCGCCAAGGATGCGCTGCTGACCATTGATGGTGTGGAAGTGGTGAGTGCCAGCAACACCGTGGCCGATGCCGTGCCAGGCCTGACCCTGAACCTGAAGGAACAGGGCAAGAGCACGGTCGTCATCAGCACCGACACCACCGCCGCAACCAAGGTGATGCAGGAGTTCGTCACCGCCTACAACGCGGCCGTCGCGGCGATCAACACCGAAACCAAGTACGACCCGAAGACCAAGGAAGCCGCCGCGCTGACCGGCGATGCGCAGATGCGGGGTGCGATCGCGCAGCTGCGTTCGACGATGTCCGGCGTGCTCAAGGACCTGGCAGGCGACCAGCTGGACGCCAAGGCACTGGGCCTGCAGACCCGCGGCTATCCCAACGCCGATGGCACCCTGGTGCTGGACAGCACCAAGTTCGCCGCAGCCCTCGCCGCGCAGCCGGAGAAGATCCGCCAGGCGGTCACCGGCGATACCGGTGGTGCCGGCCGGCTGTACTCACTGGTGGACGGCTACGTCAGCACCACGGTCGGCAAGGAAGGCGCCTTCGTCGCCCGCACCAAGGGGCTGAACACCACGCTGGACAACATCGACAAGCGCCGCAAGGACCTGGACGCGCGCATGGTCGGTGTCGAGGCCCGTTACAAGAAGCAGTTCGTGGCATTGGACAGCCTGATGGGCAAGCTGCAGCAGAGCAACACCGCCCTGCAGCAGCAGCTGGCCCAGTTGAACCGCTGAGGAAACACGCACGGCGCTCAAGTTTGGCGCCGTACGCACCGATAACGGACGCAACAGCAATCATCGCAGTGCCGGCGTCAACGGTCCCTTCGACCGCACCCCGGCACCCCGCGCAAGGGAGAATCACGAATGTACGGTTCCAGCCGTCAGTACGCCGAGCAATACCGCCAGGTGGGTGTGACCAGTGCGGTCGCCGATGCCGATCCGCACAAACTGGTGGCGCTGCTGCTGTCCGGCGCACTGGAGCGCGTGCGCCGTGCACAGGCCACCCTCGAGCAAGGCGACCAGGCCGGCAAGGGCAAGGCGATCGGCGAAGCATGCGCCATCGTCGCCCACCTCAACGGCTCGCTGGACCATGAAGCCGGTGGTGAGATCGCCGGCAATCTGTCGGCGCTGTACGACTACCTGCTGCAGCGCCTGACCGAGGCCAACCTGCACAACGACCGCGCCGCGCTGGACGAATCGCTGCAGCTGCTGGGCGAGATCGACGGTGCCTGGAATGCCATTCCGCACGAGCAGCGCCGTCCGGCGGCGGTGGCGCCATGAGCCTGCTTGAACTCAACGCGCAGCTGGATGCATTCGAGAAGGCCCTCGACGAAGAGGCCTTCGAACAGGCCGACAGCCTGCTTGATGGCCATGACAGCACCCTGCACGCACTGCTGAGCCAGCCGCTGGGCAGCGCCGACCACGCGCCGCTGTCGGCCCTGCTGGAGCGCCAGCAGAGCCTGCTTGGCCTGCTGCGCCAGCGTCGAGACGCAGTCTCCGTGCAGATGCAGGACGGCCGCCGCTCCCTTCGCGCCGCGCATGCCTACCTGCAGGCAGAATCGCTGGCATGACCGTCCTGCCGACCACGTCCCTGCATCATCCGGCCGAAAGCGAGCTGTTCGACGAAACGCTCAGCTGCGAACTGGCCTTGCCCGCCGAGTTCCAGGCCGGCAGCGCAGTGGGCCGGACCAGTAGTGCCGAAGGCCTGCTGCGCAGCCTGGCACTGGTCGAAGACAGCCGCGCCGACGAACACGAAGAACGCAGCGAAGCCAGCCTGCAACTGCAGCGCCTGGAGGCCAAGGTGGACCTGACCATGGTCCTGCTCGGCCGCCTGATCCGCCAGCAGGGCCAGGAACCGACGCTGCGCCCTGTGCGCTGGTCGCGCCGCGGCATCCGCCTGCAGCTGGGCCCGCGCAGCGGCAGCCTGCCCGGCCAGGCCGGCGTAGTCCGCCTGCAACCCAGCGACTGGCTGCCCGACCATATCGACCTGCCAGTGGAAGTCATCGCCGAAGCGGCCGATGGCGGTGGTGGTCACTATCTGTGGCTGCGCTTCCATCGCCTCGGCGATGGCCTGGAAATGGCGATGGAACGGCATCTGTTCCGGCTGCACCGCCGGCAGGTGGCCGAGGCCCGCCGCGCACGCTGAAATCTGCCACCATGCAGGCGGACGGACAGCCCTTGGCGTGCCCGTTCAGCTAAGTTAAGGTGGACCCCCCTCCCCAACCTCCAGCGTGCCTGTGCGAGTTCTCATCGTCGACGATCACACCCTGGTTCGCGCCGGCCTGGCGCGGCTGCTGCAGGGGTTTGCCGACGTGCAGCTCGTCGCCGAGGCCAGCAATGCCGAACAGGCACTGCAGATGGCCCTGCAGCACGCACCGGACGTGGTGTTGATGGACCTGTCGCTGCCCGGCCGCACCGGCCTGGAAGCGCTGAGCGACATCCGCCTGCGCGCACCCGGTACGCGCATCGTGATGATGACCATGCACGACGACGCCGCCCACGTGCGCGACGCCCTGGATCGGGGTGCCGTCGGCTTCGTGGTCAAGGATGCCGCACCGCAGGAGCTGGAACTGGCGCTGCGTGCCGCGCATGCCGGCCAGGTATTCCTGAGCCCGCAGATCTCGGCCAAGATGCTGGCGCCGATGCTCGGTCGCGAAAAGCCGACCGGCATTGCCGCACTGTCGCCGCGCCAGCGCGAGATCCTTCGCCGCATCGGCAAGGGCGAGAGCAACAAGGAAATCGCCGCCGATCTTGGCATCAGCGTCAAGACGGTGGAGACCCATCGCGCACGCATGATGGAATCGCTGGGTTGCCGTCGCGCCAATGATCTGCTGCTGCTCGCCGCGCGCCACCAGCACGAACTGGAATGACGTCCCCGCGTCGGCGGTGACGCCGCGGCGCCACTGGCAGGGCCGGCGCCGAAATACCGTCACCCACGCGCATCCCGACGGGATTCCGTACAGCACGCACGACCTGCCGCCATGGCCGCTGACCACGAATCAATGACTTGGCGGGCGTAATCGTCAAAATCCCGCGCTTGCGTAGGGGTTTTCCCTACACGGTGTCGGGAGCACCACCAACACCCTCAGGAACCCCCCGATTCCGCCCTTGCCGGATCAAAAGCAAGATGTGTTCCACAAGGCGTCGGGGAGCGGCGCCGGGGAACCACGATGAAGGCTTCACTCTCGACCCAGCTGGGCCAACAACTTCACCTCACCCCGCAGTTGCTGCAGTCGATCCGGCTGCTGCAGCTCGACGGCCTGCACCTGGAACAGGAAATCCAGCGCCTGCTGGACTCCAATCCGCTGCTGGAAATCGAAGACGCCGAAGCGCCCGCCGCCGAAGCTACCGATCCGGCCACCACCACGCTGGATACGGCCGCGTTCGACGAACTGCCCGAATCCTCGATGTGGGAGGTGTCCGGCGCCAACTGGCAGGACGGCGACGACGACCGCATGGCGCGCATCGCCGCGGGCGAGTCGAGCGACCCGCAGCTGCGCGTGCTGCAGCGCCTGGCGCTGGACCTGGACGAGCACGAACTGGC
>NZ_JBFRFE010000338.1:0-4611 GCF_052114665.1 Stenotrophomonas sp. 2YAF22
GAAGTCGATCGAGCCGTGCCGCGTGGCCCTGAACGATGCCGGCCTGCGTTCGAGCGACATCAGCGAAGTGATCCTGGTCGGCGGCCAGACCCGCATGCCGAAGGTGCAGCAGGCTGTCACCGAGTTCTTCGGCAAGGAACCGCGCAAGGACGTCAACCCGGACGAAGCCGTGGCACTGGGTGCTGCGATCCAGGGCGGCGTGCTCGGCGGCGACGTCAAGGACGTGCTGCTGCTGGACGTGACCCCGCTGTCGCTGGGCATCGAAACCATGGGCGGTGTGTTCACCAAGATCATCGAAAAGAACACCACCATCCCGACCAAGGCCTCGCAGGTGTTCTCCACCGCCGAGGACAACCAGTCGGCCGTGACCGTGCACGTGCTGCAGGGTGAGCGCGAGCAGGCCCGCTTCAACAAGTCGCTGGCCAAGTTCGACCTGTCCGGCATCGAGCCGGCCCCGCGCGGCCTGCCGCAGGTGGAAGTGTCCTTCGACATCGACGCCAACGGCATCCTGCACGTGTCGGCCAAGGACAAGAAGACCAACAAGGAACAGAAGGTCGAGATCAAGGCCGGTTCGGGTCTGTCCGAGGAAGAGATCGCACGCATGGTCGCCGACGCGGAAGCCAACCGCGAAGAAGACAAGAAGTTCCAGGAGCTGGTGCAGGCCCGCAACCAGGCCGATGCCCTGATCCACGGCACCCGCAGCGCGATCACCGAGCACGGCAGCAAGGTCGGTGGCGAAGTGATCGGCAAGGTGGAAGCGGCCCTGGCCGATCTGGAAACCGCGATGAAGGGTGACGACAAGGCGCAGATCGAAGCCAAGTCGAAGGTGCTGGAAGAAGCTGGCCAGTCGCTGTTCGCTGCGGCTTCGGCCGACCAGGGCGGTGCCGCCCCGGGTGCCGACGCCGGCAATGCGGGCAAGGCGCAGGATGACGTGGTGGACGCCGAGTTCACCGAAGTCAAGGACGACAAGAAGTCCTGATCCGGACCGACACGGGACGCTGGTTGCCAGCGTCCCGTTGTCGTACCAGGGTCCTGACCGCCCTCTGGCGTGTCGGGGCGCCCGACGCAAGAGCGGACCTGGTTCCGCTCTTCCGCTTTGACGAATCCCGACTTTCCGGAATGCGATCCACGATATGAGCAAGCGCGATTACTACGAAGTGCTGGGCGTTGCCCGCACCGCCACCGACGAAGAACTGAAGAAGTCCTACCGCCGTTGCGCGATGAAGTTCCACCCGGACCGCAACCCGGGCGATGCGGCGGCCGAAGCCTCCTTCAAGGAGTGCAAGGAAGCCTACGAAGTCCTGTCCGACGGCAACAAGCGCCGCATGTACGACAGCCATGGCCACGCCGCGTTCGAACACGGCATGGGCGGTGGTGGCGGTGGTCCGGGCGGCCCGGACATGAACGATATTTTCGGCGACATCTTCGGCAACATCTTTGGTGGTGCCGGCGGTGGTGGCCCGCGCCAGGCGCGTCGCGGCGCCGACATCGGTTACGTGATGGAGCTGGACCTGGAAGAAGCGGTGCGTGGCGTCGAGCGCCGCATCGAGATTCCGACCCTGGCCGAATGCGGCGACTGCGATGGCAGCGGCTCGGAAGACGGCAAGGTCGAGACCTGCAACGTCTGCCATGGTCGTGGCCAGGTGCGCATCCAGCGCGGCATCTTCGCCATGCAGCAGGCCTGCCACAACTGTGGTGGCCGTGGCCAGATCATCGCCAAGCCCTGCAAGACCTGCCACGGCAACGGCCGTGTCGAAGAAGACAAGGTGCTGTCGGTGAAGGTGCCGGCGGGCGTCGATACCGGCGACCGCATCCGCCTGGCGGGTGAGGGCGAGGCCGGCCCTGCGGGGACGCCACCGGGCGATCTGTACGTGGAAGTGCGCGTGCGTGAGCACCACATCTTCCAGCGCGACGGCGACGACCTGCACTGCGAAGTGCCGATCCGCATTTCGCAGGCCGCACTGGGCGATACCGTGCGCGTGGCCACCCTCGGTGGCGAAGCGGAAATCCGTATCCCGGCCGAGACCCAGACCGGCAAGCTGTTCCGCCTGCGCGGCAAGGGTGTTCGTTCGGTACGCAGCCGCAGCGAGGGCGACCTGTACTGCCGCGTTGTGGTGGAGACGCCGGTCAACCTCACCAGCGACCAGCGCAAGCTGCTGGAGCAGTTCGAAGCCACCTTCAACGGCGAGGATGCGCGCAAGCACTCGCCGAAGTCGGCGACCTTCATCGACGGCGTCAAGGGCTTCTGGGATCGGATGACGTCCTGATCCCTTGAGGGAAATGTTGAACGACAGCGCCGGGCCATGCCCGGCGTTTTCGTTTCCGGTGCAGCAGATCCGCACCATGCGTGCACGCGGTGCAACGGATCAACGGAAAAACGCCGCCGGCGTCTGCCCCAGCTGGCGCTTGAACATGCTGGTGAATGCACTGGGGCTGTCGTAGCCCATCGCCAGCGCCACATCGATCACCTTCTCGCCGCGGGCCAGCCGTTCCATCGCGGCCAGCAGGCGCGCCTGCTGCCGCCACTGGCCAAACGTCATGCCCAGTTCGCTGGCGAAGTGGCGCTGGATGGTTTTCACGTCGATCGCCAACGCCTGCGCCCAGTCCTGCAGGGTCGCTTCGTCGCCGGGATGTTTCTGGATGTGCTGGCAGATCCTGTGCAGGCGCGGGTCGACGGGCTCGGGCAGGTGCAACGGCAGTACGTCCATGCGGTGCAGTTCGTCGAGCATCAGCCGCACCACGCGGCCATCGCGGCTGTCTTCTTCATGCGGTCCGTCGATCAGGATGGCTGCCTGCAGCAGTTCGCGCAGCAGGGGTGCTACCTGCACGGCGAAGGGCTCGGCGGGGAGCTGCGGGGCGAATGACGGTTCGATGTACAGGCTGCGCATGTGCACCTCGGCGATGCAGTCCACCGCATGCGCCATGCCCGCCGGCATCCAGATGGCGCGGGTGGAGGGCACCACCCAGCGGCCGACCTCCGAGCGCACCACCATCAGCCCGGACATGGAATAGACCAGCTGGTGCCGTCGGTGCTTGTGCGCCGCGATGTGGGTGCCGGCGCGGTAGTCGCGTGCGCGGCAGGTGACCGGGCGATGCACCGGCACCTCGTTCCACGGCGCGGTTTCGCGGACGGGACAGGGGGTGTCCTTTTTGCGATAGGCCATGACCAGAACGCGGCAGAAGGGAGCGGATGCCCACCGTAGCATGCACGGCTCGCCCCCATCCTGACCGTGCGCAATGTCGACTCTGGCTTCTCCCGCCGTATCCGCCCGCCCCGTATCGCCAGGAGTGCTGGCGGCCATCTCCAGCTCGCACATGGTCAACGACATGATGCAGTCGCTGATCCTGGCCATCTATCCGGTGATCAAGGGCGGCTTCAATCTCAGCTTCACCCAGATCGGCCTGATCACGCTGACCTACCAGCTCACCGCGTCGATCTTCCAGCCGCTGGTCGGCCTTGCCACCGACCGCCGGCCGGCCCCGTACTCGCTGCCGATCGGCATGGCCTCGACCTTGTGCGGCATGCTGCTGCTCGGCTTTGCGCCCAACTACGCGATGGTGCTGCTGGCCGCCGCGCTGGTAGGTATCGGTTCGGCCATCTTCCATCCGGAAGCCTCGCGCATCGCACGCCTCGCCTCCGGCGGCCGTCATGGCCTGGCGCAGTCGGTATTCCAGGTGGGAGGCAACTTCGGCACGGCGCTGGGGCCGCTGATCGCCGCAGCGGTGATCGTGCCCTATGGCCAGCATGCCGCATCTTGGTTTGCCGGTGCAGCGTTGATCGGCATTGCCCTGCTGACCTATGTCGGTCGCTGGTACTCGCTGCATCTGGGTGCGCCCCGGCCAGCAGCACACGGTGTGACTGCCGCGCGCCATCCGCCGCGCACGATCGCCCGGGTGCTGGCCATCCTGCTGGTGCTGATCTTCAGCAAGTACTTCTACATGGCCAGCATCGGCAGCTACTTCACCTTCTACCTGATGCATCATTTCGGCATTCCGGTGGCGCAGGCGCAGCTGCATCTGTTCGCCTTCCTGGTGGCGTCCGCCGCGGGTGGATTCTTCGGCGGGCCGCTGGGCGATCGTATCGGTCGCAAGCCGATCATCTGGGCCTCGATCCTGGGCGTGGCACCGTTCGCGCTGATGCTGCCGCATGCCGACCTGCTGTGGACGACGGTGCTGGCGGTGCTGATCGGCTTCGTGCTGTCTTCGGCCTTCTCGGCGATCGTGGTCTACGCGCAGGAAATGATGCCGCACCGCATCGGCATGGTGTCCGGGTTGTTCTTTGGCTTTGCCTTCGGCATGGGCGGCCTCGGAGCAGCGGTGCTCGGTCTGCTGGCTGACAAGACCAGCATCGAATTCGTCTACCAGCTGACCGCGTTCCTGCCGTTGCTGGGCATCGTCGCGGCCTGGCTGCCGCCGTCAAGGCCTACTGCGCACTGAGGGGTGTTCTTCGGCAGGGCTGCGCCCTGCACCTGCAGATGCCACGGCAACGGCCGAAGCAACGGCCGAAGCAACGGCCGAAGCAACGGCGACAGCGGGGTTCCTGCGGGATGGCGGGGTGGGCCCGGTTGCGGGGGACGCTGCAAGTACGTCCCTGTAAGCTCGGTCGCGCCA
>NZ_JBFRFE010000339.1:0-4595 GCF_052114665.1 Stenotrophomonas sp. 2YAF22
GGGTTGCCGGCCAGCGGCCGGCACTACCTGCGTGTCAGGCTTCCGGGGTGAACCCGGCGGGCTTCTCCGCGTCCTTCTCGAACAGGAACTTCACCAGCTCCGTCTCCAGGAAGGCGCGGTGCTCCGGCTTTCGCGGGGAAAGGCGGTTCTCGTTGATCAGCATGGTCTGGTGTGCCAGCCATGCGGTCCACGCCGGCTTGCCGATGTGGTTGAACACACGCTGGCCCAGTTCGCCCGGGTAAGGCACGAAGTCCAGGCCCTCGGCATCGCGTTGTTCGTACTGGCAGAAGACGGTTCGGGGCATGGCACTCACTCGTGGTTGCGGGATTTTGCGGAGGTTCGCTTCGGGTTCTTGATGGGCGCGCCCTCAAGCAGTTTGCGGATGGGGGCAGGCAAGCCCAGTGCAGGCAGTTCGGCGGCGCCAACCCAGCGCAGCGTGGGTTCTTCCACGCGCAGGCCGTGCACCTGCCGTGACAATACCTGCAGGTGCAGTTTGTAGTGGCTGAAGGTGTGCTGCAGCACTGGCAGTTCCTCGGCATCTTCCAGCGAACCATCGACGTGGACGTCGAACCAGTCCTGCAGCTCGCTGCCAGCATCGGCCTGCGGAAGCGTCCACAACTGTGCCCAGATGCCGGTGTCCGGCCGCTTCTGCAGCAGTACGCGCTGCTGCTTGTCGCGCAGCAGCAAAGCCACCGCCTCGCGTTCGGGCAGCGTCTTGCCTGGCTTTGCGGTTGGCAGCTCGGCGGTRCGGCCTTCGCGACGTGCCACGCAATCGGCCTGCAGCGGACAGATCACGCAGGCCGGTCTGGACCGGCTGCAGACCGTGGCACCGAGGTCCATCTGCGCCTGGGTGTAGTCGGCCATGCGTCCAGCCGGCACCTGGGCGACCTGCGCTTCGGCGATGGCCCACAGCTGCTTTTCGATGGCGGGCAGGCCAGGGAAGCCTTCGACGCCGTGATAGCGGCTGAGCACGCGCTTGACGTTGCCATCGAGGATCGCGAACGGGTCGTTCCAGGCCTGGCTGAGGATCGCGCCGGCGGTGCTGCGGCCGATGCCGGGCAGGTCGTGCAGGGCATCGAAATCACGCGGCAGGTCGCCGCCGTGCTCGGCCACGCAGCGCTTGGCGGCGGCGTGCAGATTGCGTGCACGGGCGTAGTAGCCCAAGCCGGCCCACTGCGCCATCACCGCGTCGTTGCTGGCGGCGGCAAGTTCGGGCAGGGTGGGGAAGTGCTGCAGGAAACGGTGGAAGTACGGAATGACCGTGGCCACCTGGGTCTGCTGCAGCATGATCTCCGACAACCACACCCGGTACGGGCTGCGCGGATGCTGCCAGGGCAGGTCGTGGCGGCCGTGGCCGTCGAACCAGTGCAGCAGGCGGGCAACGAAGCCGTGCTCAGGGTCGGACGTGGCGCTGGCGTTCGGCTGGCGGGGCATCGGTACTCCAGGGGGCAGCCACCCATGGGGTGGCTCTACCGGGTTGCAGTAGAGCCACGCCATGCGTGGATGCGGGCGCGTCAGGCAGTGCCCAGCGCTTCGGGCAACAGGGCGTCGACGAAGGCTTCCGGATCGAACACGCGCAGGTCCTCCGGGCGCTCGCCGATGCCAGCGAAACGGATCGGAATGCCGAACTCACGGGCCAGCGCGAACACCACGCCGCCCTTGGCGGTACCGTCCAGCTTGGTCACCACCAGGCCGGTCACCTTGACCGCAGCATTGAACTGGCGCAGCTGCGAAAGCGCGTTCTGACCGGTCGTGCCGTCGATCACCATCAGTACTTCGTGCGGCGCGTTCTCGTCGATCTTGCCGAGCACGCGGCGGATCTTGCCCAGCTCGTTCATCAGTCCGGACTGGGTGTGCAGGCGGCCTGCGGTATCGGCGATCAATACCGACGTGCCGCGGGCCTTGCCGGCCTGCAGTGCGTCGTAGGCCACCGAGGCGGCATCGGCATTCTGCCCCTGCGCGACCACGGCCACGCCGTTGCGCTCGCCCCAGATCTGCAACTGGGCGACGGCGGCGGCGCGGAAAGTGTCGCCAGCGGCCAGCATCAGGCTGTGGCCCTCGTCCTTGAAACGCTTGGCCAGCTTGCCGATGGTGGTGGTCTTGCCGACGCCGTTGACGCCCACGGTCAGCACCACGAAGGGCTTGGCGTTGCGGTCGATGACCAGCGGCTTGGATACCGGCTGCAGGATCGCGATCAGGTCCGCACGCAGTGCCGCCAGCAGGGCATTGGCATCAATGAACTCGCGCGCCTTCATGCGCTTGCGCAGGTCGGCGATCAGGTCGGTGGTGGCGGCAACGCCAACGTCGGCGGTCAGCAGCGCGGTCTCGATCTCGTCCAGCAGGTCGTCATCGAGCTTGGGGTTGCGCGAGAACAGGCCGCCGAAACTRCGGGCGAACGCACTGTTGCGCAGGCGCTCGCGCCAGCCGGGCTTGCCCGCCGSAGCAGCCGGGGCATCGACCAGTACCGGCAGRTCGGCGGCGGGGGCGGCTGGTTCCTGCGCCGGGATGACCGGGGCCAGCGGGGCGATTACCGCGGCGGCGGCGGCCGCTTCGGCTTCGAAGTTCTCCGGCGCCAGCACGCGGGCGGGCGCGGCTTTGGGTAGGGTTTCCTGCGCCGTCTGCAGTGGTGCTTGCGGGGCCGGCGCGGTTGACGTTGCGGGCGCAACGACCTCGGGTGTGGCAGCTGGCACAGGCGCTTCCACCATCGGCGGGGCTACCGGTGCGGCCGGGGCCTGCTCGGGTGGCGCGGCCGACGGGAATGCCGCCGCCAGCTCTTCAGCCGAGTAGTGCTGGGTCTTGGGCGCGTCCGGTGTGGCGGCGTCCTGGGGCTTCTTGCGGCGGAAAAAACTGAGCATTGGCAAAAGGCGCTGAAATCAGAGGGATATGCTACCACCCGGGCCTGTATGGCCGGCGTGGACTCAAGGTCGCAGCTGCGCGGCCGTTAACCGGTCCGGAGGGCTGCGTTGGGTGGCCTGGGAGACCGCCGATGAACGATGTGACAGGTGTTGCGCTCAGCGGGATGCGTGCGGCCCAGCAGGGCGTGCAGGTGGCCGCACACAATGTGGCCAACCTGGCGAACCCGGATGCGCCACGACTGCAACTGCAGCGCGATGTCGCAGCGCAGGGCGGGGTGGACACCAGCGTGACGTCCCATGGCGACACCGATCCGACCGCACCGCTGGGCGACCTGTTGGCTGCCAAGGCCGAGGTGGTGGCCTTCGCTGCCAACGCGGCGGTGATCCGTCGCGAGGACCAGATGCTGGGCTCGCTGCTGGATCGGCAGGCCTGATCCGACCTGCTCTGGTGCGTGCCTGATCCGAGCTGCTCTGGTAGGTGCCAACCTTGGTTGGCACGCTTTTGTAGAGTCGAGCCATGCTCGGCAGCTTTTCAAGCGCCAACCGAGGTAGGCATCTACCAGGCCAACAGCAGCGCCAACCAAGGTTGGCATCTACCGGGGCAATGGCGGTGCCAACCGAGGTTGGCACCCACCAGGCCGGGCGATCCCGGCATCGGTCAGGCCGACAGCTCCAGCAGCAGCTTGTTCAGACGGGCCACGTAGGCACCCGGGTCCTTCAGGCTGTCGCCGGCTGCCAGCGCGGCCTGATCGAACAGCACCCGGCCCAGGTCGTCGAAACGTGCGCCATCGGCTTCGGCATCAAGCTTGGCGATCAGCGGATGACCCGGGTTGATCTCCAGTACCGGCTTGCTGTCGGGCACCTTCTGGCCGCTGGCTTCCAGGATCTGGCGCATCTGCAGGCCCAGGTCCTGTTCGCCGATGGCCAGTACCGCCGGCGAATCGGTCAGGCGGTGCGACACGCGCACTTCGGCCACGTCATCGCCGAGCACGTTCTTCAGGCGCTCCACCAGGCCCTGCTTGTCCTTGGCTGCGGCTTCCTGCTCCTGCTTGTCCGCTTCGCTCTCCAGCGCGCCCAGGTCGAGGTCGCCGCGGGCGATGTCGACGAAGCCCTTGCCGTCGAAATCGGTCAGATAGCCCATCAGCCACTCGTCGATGCGATCGGTCAGCAGCAGGACTTCGATGCCCTTCTTGCGGAACACTTCCAGGTGCGGGCTGTTGCGCACCTGGCTGTAGCTCTCGCCGGTCAGGTAATAGATCTTGTCCTGGCCTTCGGCCATGCGGCCGATGTAGTCGGCCAACGAGACGGTCTGCGCATCGGCCTCGCCACGGGTGGAAGCGAAGCGCAGCAGGCCGGCGACCTTCTCACGGTTGTTGTAGTCCTCGGCCGGGCCTTCCTTCAGCACCTGGCCGAATTCCTTCCAGAACGTGGCGTACTGCTCGGGCTTGTCGCTGGACAGCTTCTCCAGCATGTCCAGCGAACGCTTGGTCAGCGCGGCCTTCATCGAATCGATGACCGGGCCGGACTGCAGGATCTCACGCGAGACATTCAGCGACAGATCGTTGGAGTCGACCACGCCCTTGATGAAACGCAGGTACAGCGGCAGGAACTGCTCGGCCTGGTCCATCACGAACACCCGTTGCACGTACAGCTTCAGGCCCTTGGGCGCATCACGGTGGTACAGGTCGAACGGCGCGCGGCCCGGCACGTACAGCAGCGAGGTGTACTCCAGCTTGCCTT